>JBGOTY010000037.1:0-16116 GCA_041476745.1 Verrucomicrobiia bacterium
CGTCGAGGCCATCCGTTATCTCGCGGGCACGGGCTGGAAGGTGTCGTCGGGATTGATCGTGGGACTGCCGGGACAGACCGACGATCACCTGGCACAGTCGTTGCAGTTATTGACCACACTGCCGCTGGCGGGTGGCAGTGTGAGCCCGTTCGTGGCCGGGGAACAAACACCGTTTTCCGGTGCGCGAAACGGGTGCATCGAGCAAACCCTGAATTGTCTGGCCTGGATGCGGCTGGCCGCGCCCCATTGGCTCATTCCGGCCGTCAGTGCGATGAAATTAGTGTCCGAGAACGGCTACGTGCGCGCTTTCCAGGCGGGCGCCAATCTCGCCACGATCAACTTCACGCCCCGCAACGTCCGCGCCGATTACCCGATCTACAAGCGCGATCGCGTCATCATGGATGAAGAGCGCGTGCTGTCGGCCATCGAACAGGCTAGCTGCCAGCCGAGCCGCATCAGTGTCACGGAACACCTTCGCAACGGCACCTCCTCAGCGGTGCTTTCCTGATATGATCCTGGTCCTCGCCGCCGCCACCTCCTCCGTTCACGAGACGGAAAAGCTTGTCTCCTTCACACTCATTCAATTGGTCGCAATCCTGGTCGCCGCACGCCTTTCTGGGAACGCTGCACGATTGTTCGGACAACCCCGCGTCGTCGGGGAAATCGTCGGCGGCCTCATCCTCGGACCATCCTTGTTCGGCCGTTTGTTTCCGGACCAGTTTGACTTCGTCTTCAAATCAATTTCGTCCGTGCCGATGGTCATTCTTAGCCAGATTGGGCTCGCGCTGCTGATGTTTCAAATCGGGCTGGAGTTCGATTTCAGCCATCTCCGCGAAAAACAAACTCGGGCTGCGGTGTTCAGCGTCTCGGCGGCGGGAATTGTACTGCCCCTGGCGCTGGGTTGGCTGATCGGCGGCTGGTCACATGAGTCTCTGGCCCAGGGGATCAACCCGCTGGGCTACCGGCTCTTCCTCGCCGTGGCGCTGTCCATCACGGCCATCCCGGTTCTCGGTCGCATCATGATGGAGTTGGGTATCACCAAGACCCGTCTCGGCGCCATCGCCATTACGGCCGCGGCGATGGACGACGTGACCGGTTGGACATTGCTGGCGATCGTCAGCGCGCTGGCAACTTCAGGGTTTTCGGTGGAGACGTTCGCGACGCAGGTCGGCTTGCTTGTCGCGTACCTGGCCGCATGCCATTTCGTATTTCGACCGCTGCTGAAACGTCTGATCGACAGGTTCATGGGGGCCAACGAACACCTGCCCCACGATCTGCTGGCGATCATGATCATGGTCGTTTTCATTTCGGGGCTGATTACCTACAAACTCGGGGTGTTCACCATCTTCGGCGGTTTCGTCGCGGGCATGATGCTTCATGATCACGCACGGTTTGTGGCGGCGTGGAAGAATACCGTCTCGCATTTCGTCACAGTATTTTTTCTGCCGATTTTTTTTACGTTCACTGGGCTGCGCACCAACGTGCACGGCTTGAATTCACCGCTGCTCTGGGGCTGGTGCCTGGTCATCATCGGCACGGCCACGTTCGGTAAATTCGTCGGTTGCTCGCTGGCCGCGCGGTTCTGCGGCCTGAGTTGGTCGGATGCCGGCTGCCTCGGCATCATGATGAACACCCGCGCGCTCATGGAACTCGTGGTGATCAATGTCGGTTTCGACCTCGGCGTTATCCCGCCGAATGTATTCACCATGCTGGTGCTCATGGCCATTTTCAGCACCGTGATCACTGCGCCGTTTATGCGACTGTATTTCCGCAAGATCGGGTACAAATACAAGTTGCTCCCGGACGTATGACCTCGCTTTGGGCATTGTGGCAGGCCACCGCCGCTCGCTACGCCGAAAAACCGGTCGTGATCGATGCCGACACCGGCCACGCGTGGTCTGCTGCCCACCTTACTGCGGAAGCCGAACATCTCGCCACGACGATTCGAGCTCCATACGCGCCCATCTGCCAGCCCAACAGCGCCCGGTGGCTCGCGACATTCCTCGCCATCCAAAAGATCGGTGCTGTCGCCGTCCCGCTTGACGTTTCGTTGCCTCCGGAAACACAACACGAAACCATTCGCAGTCTCGGCCCACGCTCGAAATCTCCGGTCTGTTGCGTGAAGCTCACCTCGGGTACAACCGGCGATCTGAAGCGTGTTTTCTGCTCAACGGCCAATCTGCAGGCGGACGGCGAGCACATCATCCGCACCATGGGCCTTCGTCCCGCCGACTGCAACCTCGCCATCATTCCGCTGGGCCATTCGTACGGACTGGGTAATCTCGTGATGCCCTTGCTGTTGCAGGGAACGGCGGTCGTTTGCGCGCAAGCGTTCGTCCCGCGCCAAATCCTGCGCCTGATCGAGGAGCACGAAGTCACCGTCTTGCCGACCGTTCCCGCGATCCTGCGCGCACTGGCGCAATTGGAAGGCGCAACCAAGCCGCCGAGCCTGCGGTTGGTGATTTCCGCGGGCGCGCCATTGTCGGTGGAAGTGGCGCGGCAATTCCACCGGCGTTACGGCATCAAGATCCATAATTTCTATGGTGCCTCCGAAACCGGCGGCATCTGCTACGACGGCACCGGCAACGCGACACTCAGCGGCCGCAGCGTCGGCAAACCGTTGACCGGCGTGAAGGTGCGGATTCGCCGGGATGGCCGTGTCGCGGTAAGCGGCGCGGCCGGTAAAGCCACCCTGCCCGATTTGGGCGAGTGGAATCGCTACGGCGAGTTGCGCTTGCTCGGTCGCGTCGGGGAAGTGGCCAACGTCGGTGGCAAAAAAGTCGCCCCGGCGGAAATCGAGCGCGCCTTGCGCGAGCTCCGCGGCATCAGCGACGCCTGGGTCACCGTCTTGCAGGACAAACGCGGCTACGACTATCTCGCCGCCGCCGTCGAAACCACCCGCGCCCGTACTGACATTGAGCAAGACCTTCTCCACACCCTCCCCGCCTGGAAACTCCCCAAGACCTGGCTCATCGCCCCCGCCCTTCCAAGAACCGACCGCGGCAAGCTTCACACCGCTGAGCTAATGGCCCGGCTCAGCGTCAGCTTGCCTTGAGTCACCATCGTCGGGCCGACGCGCAAGACGGCGTCGAATTGCGCGAATGTACCGAGTTCTTTTTCCAGCGTCACCTCAATCTCCAGCGTCTGATCCGGCAAGACTGGCTTGCGAAAGCGAAACTGGCTCACGGCGGCAAGGAAGGCCCCGCCCGATGGCTGCCACAGCACGCCGGCGGCCTGCGCGGCGCACTCGATGAGCAGCACGCCGGGCATGAGCGGGTTGCCAGGAAAATGATCGGCAAAAAACGGCGCCGCCGGATCGAGCCATTTGCGGCCGCGACCCCGTTTCTGCGGCTCGATAATCTCGAACGAATCGAGAAAGGAAAAACCCGGACCATGCGGGGTCAAGCTCATCGCTTCGGCACCTCGAAGACGGCGACGGCGAGCGGTTGGTTGCGGCGCGGATTGCGAAACTCGTACGTGATGTAGCTGTCCCAGATCAGGCCGATGCGCATCGAGCGCACGTCCAGCGACGGCCAGGCGATCACATTGTCCACGGAGCGCAGCGGGAACATCCGTCCGGGATGTTTGGGGCGCAACGTGACCGTCTGCGCGTCGTCGGCCCGCGTGACCGTGGCATCGAACAGCCCGGCGAAATTGGTGCAGCCGTTCTGGAAGAAACTTAATAGAAACTGTACGTTCTGTGTCGGTTTGCCATTGTGCACCTCCAACTTGTACTTCGCCAGCGCCTTCTTGTCGCGCTCGATGTAGAGGTCGTCCCCGCGCACAAGAACCAGTTCCGACGCGGGATTGGTGAGTACGATCGCGAGAAAACCCGGGGCTTGGTAGCTGATGCGTCCGAGGCTTTCGACATGCTTTCGCGGAAAGCTCCAGTGAAACACCTGGCGCAGGTCTGCCTCAAATGTTTGCGTGGCCGCTTGGTGCGCGACAAATGCGTCGGCATTCGTGTCCGCGCGGGCCGCGGTCAGGCCGGTGCCGAGGAGTAAAACCGCGACAGCGGTATGAATTGATACCATTGGTCGGGATGATTGCATAACGGTTCACGAAAACGGCTCGCGAGTTCAAGCGTGTACTCGCGAACGGTCGCGGCCCGGTCGGGGCCGCGCCATTGCCAGCGCAGGGGCGGCAGCGCTTCCAGCGCATAGTTGCCCGACTCCGTCGCCAGCATGTTCACCGCCACCAGCGGCGCGCCCGTCAACAAACTGAGCCACACGGGGCCGGTCGAGAACGGTACGCGGCCATGCGGAAAATCCGCGAACACCACGTCGCCAATGCCGTGTGGTCGATCCATGAGCATCGCGACGCATTTACCCTGCGCGAGTTGACGCGAGATATCCACAAAACTAAACTGGTCCGTGCCGACCTCCAGAGTCTCCGCGCCCCAGCCTTGACGGTACGCGGCCCGCCAGCGGTTCAACGCCGCGCTCGGTTCCGGCAACGACAGCACGACCAGCGGCAGCCGAAAGTCCTCCATCAGTACCCCGCCGAGTTCAAACAACCCCGTGTGCACCGTCACCAGCAGCGCGCCTTTGCCATCGGCAAGCGCCCCCTGGATATGCTCGAACCCGCGGCGCGACTCGATCAGGGCCAGCGCGTGCGGTTTGCCTCGCGCGCCCAGTTGAAAATAATCGGCGAGCGTCGCGCCAAAGTTGTGGAACGTGCGGCGGACGGTTTGTTCGCGAAGTTGCGGCCCGCAAAGCAGGGCAAGATTCTCGCGCACAGCCGCGTGCGCCTGCGGATGCGTCAGGCGATACATCTCCGCCAGCACACGACTCACGCGGCGCGCGCCCTTGACGCCGAGGAGCCGCGCGAGGGCGACCCCGGCGTTGAACCAAAAGGCCCGGTAAAATGTCTGCGAGTAATGCGGTTTCAAGTCTCGGTGTAATCCAGTCGGGGCACGATCGACACGCGTCGATGAATCGCGCAGACCAGTCGAAAGATCTTCACCCGCCACCACATGTCAAAGGAGCGGCGCATGTTCCCCGCCAGGATCGAGTTCACCGTCTGGACCATGCGAAAGCGGTTGCGTGGGTGCATGAACACCTCGAAGGCGCGGTTATCATAGTACATTAGGATCATGTCGCGATAAATGTCCATAAACCGATGCATTTCCTGCGTATAGTGTCGCCGCTCCCTCATGGTCAGGGAACGCTTCCGGGCGTCGGCGCGCAAGATCAACTCCGACGCCCATTTCCCCGACTTTGTAGCGATATGCACGCCCGACGAAAAAATCGGGTCGATGAACCCGCCCGCGTCGCCGATCAAAATCGCGCGATCCGTGGCGAGTTGAGCGTAGCGATAGCTGTAGTCGGAAGTCTTGTAGAATTCCCCCACTTGCTGAGCGTCCTTCATGCGCCGCGACAACTCACTGCTCTCCGCGACCGTTTTTGCAAACCATTCCTCGACCGAGCCGCCGAACTGTTTCAGATCGTCGAGCATCCGCACCATGCCGACTGAGGTTTTGCCGCCCGCCAGCGGAATCAACCAGAACCACCCGTCCTTCAGCCGCACGATCGTGATGTGCCCTTCCGCGTCGCCGGGATTGCGGTACGCGCCCTTGAAATGCGCGTACACGGCAATACGCTTCGGGATGTTGACGGGGTGCTTCGGTAGGCCCAGGGCGCGCCCGACAAACGTGTCGCGCCCACTCGCGTCGATCAGCCATCGCCCGCGCACTTCGCTATCGGCCAGCCTGATGCGCCAGCCATCTCCCTCGCGTGCCACTTCTTTCGCCGCACAGCCCTGGCGCACCTCACAACCGCACGCGCCGGCGTGATCGAGCAACACGTGGTCGAATTTTGCGCGCTCGACCTGAAACGTTTGCCCGTAACCCGGCACCAGGCCGCGCGCAAACCAGAACCGCTGCCAGCGTGACCCGTTGCCGACAAAAAACTCCGCACCGTACTTCGGCTGAAACCCGGCGGCCTCGACCTTTGGCCACGCGCCGGTTTCTTTGAGCACGTCGTTCCCAAACGGCAGGAGCGATTCACCAATATGGAACCGCGGAAAGACTTCGCGCTCCAGCACGAGCACCCGCTGCCCCGCCTTCGCCAGGAATGCTCCCGCAGTGCTGCCGCCAGGGCCGCCACCGATGATGATCGTGTCGTAGACAGACGGAGCATTCATGAGCACCATTGCTATTTCGCGCCGGCACCGGGTTGCTGTGCCAACCAAAGACGCAGGGCGCCGAGCGATTGCAATGCTTGCCGCGCCACTTGCGCGTCGTTGATCACAATCCCGAACTGCTGCTCGATGGCCACCGTCAATTGCAGCGCGTCCAACGAGTCCAGCCCCACGCTTCCCGGCCCGAACAACGGCGTCCCTTCCCCGATCTCGTCGGGTTTGATCTTCAGGACGCAGTTCTCGACAACCAGTTTCTTCAATTCATCCAGCGAGACATCAGCCATGTGCCTTATCCTGTACCAGCTATTTAGGTCATCCGGCCGCCAAAAGCAAAGCGGAACATTGCCCGCTCAAACCCCAGACGGGTAGCAGAATCCTGCGTCCCTCGCGGCGCGCCGCTTCCGCCGCGTCGATCGTGCTCCAGGCGGCCGACGCCACAAACGCATCGCCGCGATAGAGCAGTGACAGGGTCTTCCCATCGGGCAACTGTTCCTCGATGTGGTGAAACCAGTTGTGTGGCGCGTTGCGACAACGAAGGACGCCCGTTGGAAATTGCGCGAGGCATTCCCGCGCCGACGACAGCGCTTCGCTGCGCTTGCGGTAGGTGAAGCCTTCCGCCAATTGCACTATGCGCAGTTCTTTTCCGGACTCCGCCCGCCCCAAGAGCAACGCACCGGCGCCTTCGCTCGGCACAAAACCCGTCCGCGCGGGCGGCGACAACCAGCCGGCGCGCCGGTAGGCATCGATCGCGATGGGATCAAGTTCCTCCGCGCCGATCACCAGCACGTGTTCCACCAATCCGTTCGCCAACCACGTCGCCGCCACGCTGATTCCGTTGACCCACGCCGTGTCGTCACCGACGAGTGAAGAGCATGGTCCAGCCACTCCGAGCACCGCCGCGACGTGGCTGGTTGGTGAATTGAAAACCGTCTCAGGGAATAAGTTTGGACTGGCAAAACGCTGGCCGGCCTTGACGACACCCTCAAAAAACCGTCGCGTGGCCACGACTGCGCCCGTGTTGAATGTCGCAACGATGCCCAGACGGTCTCGAGAGACCACCGGATCCGCGGCCAGCGCCTGCTGCGCCGCGGCCAGCATGTACAAGGTGATCGGGCTGGCCCGTCGCGCGCGCGACTCATTCTGCAACGTTGCCAGGGGCTCTCGGGTTCTGTCCACGCAAAGCACCGTGTGCTCCCCCGTCGCCGCCTGCAGCCCCTTCATCCGTTGCGGCGTTTCCGATGGCAACACCGCGCCCATCCCGCAAATAGCCAGTTCCGGCGGCAATCGATGACCGCTGCTACGAGTTCGGCGCACAGCACCTTGATCGTACCGCTTGAAAACCAGCGCGGCGTTCGAACCGCCAAACCCGAGATTCACGGTCAACGTCGCCGCCATCCCGGTCCGTTGCTCTCCCGTCGTCACGAGGTTTGCGGCCACAGCCGGCTCCGGCTGCCGGACATTCAGGTTCGGCGGGAGTTGTCCCGACTGTAACGCCGCCATCGCAAACAAAGCTTCGATACTGCCCGCCGCTCCGAGTGTGTGACCAATCGCGGCCTTCGTGGAACTGATGCGCACGCGGGGTGGAACGGCGCCGCCCTCGCCAAATACCGCCGCGAAAGCCGCGCCTTCGCTCGTGTCATTCAGCGGCGTGCCGGTGCCGTGCGCGTTCACGTAGCCGATGTCGAAAGCACGGCAATCCGCTTCGGTGATGGCCTGTCGCATTGCCGCGACGGCGGCAATTCCACGGGGATGCGGTTGCGTCAAATGATGCAAATCGGTTCCGTGTCCGTAGCCCGCCAACTCACACAGGATGGTTGTGCCGCGCGCGTGTGCGTGCGACTCCGATTCCAGCACCGCAAACGCCGCAGCTTCCCCGAGCATCAAGCCGTTGCGCGCCACGTCAAACGGGCGACAGCGCTCGGGGCTCATGGCTTGCAGGCAGTCGAACCCCACGTAGATCAATTCCGTCAGCGCTTCATAACCGCCCACCAGCACGCAGTCGCACCGGCCCGAACGAATCAAATCCGCGCCGTGACCGATCGCGTTGGCGCCGCTGGCGCAGGCGTTCGCCACAATCGTCATTGGCCCGCGAAAACCAAGGTATTGGTGCAGATCATGCACCTGGTTCTGTGACTGATAGCGCGCGACGCGGAAGAACTGCCGCGCGTTGCACGGTTTCCCCAGCATCGCCCGCAGGAACTGTTCGCCCAACGCCATGCCGCCGCCCGTAGTGCTGACGGAAAGGGTCAACTGGGCCAAACGCGACCGTCCGCGATCGTCCAGTAATCGGGCATTCGCCAACGCTTCTTGCGCGGCCGGCAACGCGAGACGGCTGGCCCGCGAGAGCCGCGATAACTTTTTGGGTGTGAGCTCAGGAAGATCAGGCAGTTGCGCCGTCGCGGCCTGCTGGCAGCGGCAACCAGCGACGTCAAATAGAGTGACGGGCGCCGCCGCATCTTCCCCCGCCACGAGCCGCTTCCATGTGGTCGGAAAATTCAGGCCCAATGGGGTGACAGCGCCAACGCCGGTAACCACCACGCGCTCGCTCATAGCGTCAGCCTCCAACGAGGAACGCCTGTCGGTGCGTCAACCGGGGTGATTGTGGGGTTTGCTTCATGATTCTCCCTCCAGCGGCACCGAATGATACAAGCTCCACCATTTCCGTTTCTGCGATCTGAACACAACCGGCCACGGCATCCAGCAGGCGACCCACGTCAGCGGCCGCAGCAACAGGCTCCACAAACTGACCACCCACCACGAACGCATTTCGCAACCGATCAGCCAAAATAGCGTCACCGCCGTCAGTACTTCGACCTGCCCCGTCGCCGCCAATCCCAGCCAGGCCACCGCGCTGATCGGATGCAGCAGCGCCGCCACGAGCCAACCCAGCATCGGCTGGATCATGATCAGCCCCGCGAAGCCGGCAGGCTGGCACCAGCGCACCGTTTTTTGCCAACGAAAGTAGTGCTCGATCGCATCCCGCCAGGTCGATTCCGCCGCAAAAGTCGCCACCGTGGTTTCGCTGACCTTTACCGGCGCCAGGGCCCGGCCGAGTGCGTTATCGTCCGCCATGCGCGCGCCCAATTTCTCCCATTCAGCGCGTTCGCGGAAACGCGCGGCCGAAAACACCATCGCCGGTCCCAACCCGAATCGCACCGGGCCCGTTTGCCGGCAAAGGAGCACGCCGGGATAAAATTCCATGTTCACAAACAACGCCTCCAACATCATCGGCGCAGGCCCGATGCTCCGGACCACATATGGACACGTCAACATCCCGGCGCCACTCTCCGAAAACTCCCGTCGCATCGTGTCCAGCGATCCCGCTGGCGCGACAATGTCCGCGTCGCTCCACAACCACACTTCGCCCTCGGCGTATCGCGCCAGATGATGAAACCAGGAAACTTTCGGGCTGTGGAATTGCGCGGGTCGCGGGGCAACGATCACGTTCAGCCGTCCTCCGGGATATGTCTGCCGCCACTTCGCGATGACGGGCTCCCAGACCGCCGCCTCGGTCTCCTCGATCCCCAGCAACATCTCGGCATCCGCAGTCAACTGACTGACAAACGACTCCAAAGCACCGACCAGTTGCGGCGAAGGTGTATCACCGTGCAAAGACGGGATGGGCTTGAAGATGGATAACGGGGGCCGGTTCTGCCGGGCGGCATCGCTTGCACTCATTTTTCGTGAACGCGCTTTATGACGTTCGCGAGAGACAAGCCAGAGCGCGATCCCCCACCAGCAGAAAGCCAGCAGGGACCAGCCAATGAGCAGCCATTCAAGATGTCGCGACATTTGATTCCGTCAGCACGAGACCCAGGTTCGGCGTTGCCACCCCTTGAAACCACTGGACGGCTTCAAGGGCAATCGCTTCGAGGGGCGTCCGCGCGCTCCAGTCCAGTTCCCTCGCCGCTTTCGAGAAGTCGAACCATTGCCGTCGCCGCGCATGCGCCGCTGTTTCCCGACAAATCCGTTCGCTTCCGGCCGCCTCGCCGATCGCCCCCGCCAATGTGATCGCGGGTTGTGGCAGGGTGAAGCGCGGAGCTGGACGATTCGCAATCCGCGCCAGCACCCGGAGAAATTCATCGAGCCACACGTTGTGATGACCGAGCAAATACCGCTCACCGGTTCGGCCATGCTCCGCCACAGCCAGGATGCCCTCCGCCAAATCGGTCACGTGGATAAAATTCAACTGCACATGCGCGCTAAACGGAAATCGCCCGCGCAAGTAATCCTGCACGATCCGTCCCGTTGGCGTCGGCGCTTCGTCCCCCTCACCGAGCGGACTCGTCGGGCTGGCAATCGTCACCGGCAGGCCACGGCGCGCCGCTTCCAACGCGGCCATCTCGGCCAGCCACTTGGAACGCCGATACGACTCCCGAGTACCTACGTCATCTGGGAAATCGCGCTCCGACAGCAACTCGTAGTGACCCTCCAGCACGCCGCAGGAACTTACATGGACGAACCGCTGGACGCCGCTTCGTTCACCAGCTTCCAGCAGATGCTTCGTCCCGCAGATGTTCGTTTCTTCGTTGGTCCGTCGCGCCTTGCGCCCAAACTGAAACGCCGCACCCAGATGAATTACCGTGTCGCAACCCGGTATTGCCGCCGCGACACTGGCGCGATCACAAAGGTCCCCGCACGCAATCCCGACCTGGTCGCCAAATAGCCGTTGCGCCTTCTCCGGCGTGCGGCAGAATACGCGCACGCCCGCGCCCTGGGCGAGAAGCCGGCGCACCACGTGGCGTCCGATAAACCCCGTGCCACCGGTGATCAGGAATTGCGTCGACCCAAACATTGCGGCAGAATCTACGTCAAACATGAACGGCAGAGAAGTACTTTTCATCGCGGATGATTTTGGGATGCGCCCGGACGTCAACCGCGCCATCGTCCATGCCCATCGTCACGGCGTGTTGCACGGCGCCAGTTTGATGATGGGCCAGCCGGCCACCGAAGATGCCGTCCGTCTGGCACGGGACAATCCAGACCTGCAAGTTGGCTGGCATCTGCACCTTTGCGACTCGCAACCCATCACGCGCGCCGCCTGGCCGTGGGGCAAATCACACTCGCGCGCCGGGTGGACCATCGGCCTGTCCTCCAGCGCGCGGCGGTTGATGTGCGACGAGGTCAAGGTGCAGTGGGAGTTGTTTCACGCAACCGGCCTGCCATGTGCCTTCGTCAACTCACACCATCATCTCCACGCCCACCCATTTGTGTACACGGCGTTGCTGGGTGTCCTGCCCCCGCAATTCGGAGGGTGGATCCGCCTGGGCAAGCCCCGGTTCTTCCCGGCGGCCCGGGGCGTGATTCTTGCCGGAATTGCTGATAGGGTGTTCCTCGAACTGCGACGCCGGCGCTGTCCGCACCGTCACAGTGATACGATGTGGGGTCTTGGCCGCACGTTTCACATGCAAGCGCAGGAGGTTGCGGATGCAGCGCGGCAACTGCGCCCGGGACTCCACGAATTTTTCTTTCACCCGCGCAATGTGGATAACGATGCGGATCTGCGGTGCTTACTGGAACTAAAGACATGCGAATTTTGATTGCGGTCGGTTTGGTAATGATTTCAACAGGCTGCGCGTCAGTCCAACCAACCGTTGGCGCGGGACGGCCCTTCGACTTTCAGCGCGATACTTTCGCGTATGCCAATGAACTGGTCTTCAACTACCAAAACGGTGTTCACACCGCGGATGCAAAATCGCAGGAACGCGAACACTCCTATACCCGCCGCTGCTTCATCATGGCCGCGGGCGTCGTGCAATTCTGGAAACACGCCCGCTTCGAGCCGCAAGCACCGCCCGTGTCGGCCGAGGAACTGGCGCAACGTATTCGTGATGTGCGCGATCGCGCGACATGGTGGCCAGGCGAGCCTCCCGACCAGCGCGTTGTCTTCCCGGGCTTTGCCAGCCTGCACGAATTGAGCGAACGCGAAGGCCGCCTCTTGCGGGCCAACATGGGCGCCGGTTGGACGACCTATTTTCACCTGCGGAAATTTCCCATGCCGTTCAAACCCTCACCGGAACATCAGGCGCGTTTATGCGATAGCCTGCAAGACTGGCTGCATCAAGGCCACCCGATGGTGGTGTGGCTCTATAATTTCCCGGAGGTGAACATCAACCACGCCGTCACTGTCTTTGAAGAAATCGAGCCGACGCAATCCCGGCAGATTGCCTTCCGCGTGTATGATCCGAATTACACGGGCGCCCCGCGGACCCTGACTTATGACCGCATCACACAGGCATTTTCGTACGAAAAGACTTTTTATTTCAGCGGCGGTCCCGTTCACGTCAGGCCGATGTACACGAGCCTGCTCCGTTAACACACCCGATCGTCCCTAAGCCGGAACCGGCGTAACGCCCGACGCGAGCGCCTCGTCTATCATCGACTGATAGAGTGCATCCGCCTGGCTGTCCCGCCAGGCGTTGCGACGGCGGAGATCGGTGAAGGTTTCCGCCGCGCCGCTTGTCAGGTCGACCTCGCAAACAAATTCGGGAATGTCGCGGCGGGCCTTGGTCGAGTTGTACGCGCCGTGAAATTGGGTAATCTCGTGGAGCAGACCGAACCGCTGCGGATCATGCCGGACAATCCAGGCGGCCGGCAGGAACACCAGTTGTGCCGTCTTGCCGAGCGCGGCAGCCGCCTGGCGATAGTAGTCCCGCCAGGTGAAAACCTCCGCGCGCGTGGCGTTGTAATCCTGGCCGTAGGTCCGCGAATTGAGCGCCGCGTAGGCGAACAACTTGCCGCAATCATCGCGATGCGTGGATTGCCACAGTCCCAGCCCGTCGCCGGCACAGAGCACGGGTTGTCCGCGCTCGATGCGGTCCCAAGCCACGGCGTTGGGTTCCAGATTGTCGATCAACGGCGCCCCGGCGCCGTAGGTGTTGCTTGGGCGGACGATCGTCACTTGAAACTGTCGCTCCTCGCGGGCGCGACGAAAGATTTGTTCGCAGGCCAGCTTGTTGCGCCCGTACCCGCTGATCGGCTCCTGTGGGAACGACTCGTCGACCAGCACCTGCGGCGGCACTTTCACGCCATAGGTGCAGACGGTTGAACAGAAAATAAGCTGCTCGCACCGATTGCTGAAGGCGCGCACGTCGCTGTCCGCCTGCTCAGGCGTGAAGCAGATCATGTCGATGACCACGTCGAAGCGCGTCGCGGCGAACTGCCGCTCGAAATCCACAAACTGGTTGCGGTCGCCGGTCAACCGCTTCACGTCGCCGGGCAAGGTGTCCTCCCGTTGTGCGCGATTAAAGATGGTGACCTCGGCGCCCCGCGCCAGCAGATGCTTGACGATGCCCCGGCTGATCAGCCCCGTCCCACCGATTATCAAAACCCGCATCGCTAGACCAGGTCGCAGGCCTCGGCGGGCATCCAGTGCGCATCCTTCCCGTCCCACTTGACGTTGCAGCCAATGGGATTGGTCTGCGGCTGGCTCACCGGCTGGACGGCTAAATGTTCCCGTAGCGCCCGCTCCAGGTCGTTGACGGTCATCTTGCTCGTGTCGCGGGGAGTGTCCACACCCCGGCCCGTGTAGATAAGCTTTCGGGATCGGTCGAACACGTAGAAGTGCGGCGTGCGCAACGCCCCATAGGCGCGGGCCACGTCCTGTGATTCATCGCGCAGGTATACCCAGGGAAACTTCTTCTCCTTCATCCGCGCAACCATGTGCGGGAAGTCGTCCTCCGCGTAGGTATTCTGACTGTTGGAATTGATCCCCACGAACCTGACACCCTGGGAAGCGAATTGCCCTGCCGTCCGCCTCGTCACTTCGTCCGACCCGGTGACGTAGGGACAATGATTGCACGTGAAAAAGATCGCCAACACCCGGGCATCAGCGAAATCCGCAAGCTGGTAAGTCTTGCCATCCGTGGCGGGCAACTTGAAATCGAGGGCCTTATCTCCAATCTGCAATGTGAAAGCCATGATGACCGTCCTTTCTTGCTTGTCTGTCTTCGGCAACTTACCCCTGCCGCCGTACCGCCGACAATCCAAAGAATACATTTCGAAAATGGCGCTCCCGCCCCGATTCGAACGGCGGACCTGCGGTTTGGGAAAACGGGGGAAGCTACCCTTGAACCCTGACGGTTTCCTAGCAAACCGCATAATTTCAGTAGCCTGTGTCCGTGGCTACCCTGCAACACCATGCATCAAAATGCAACAAAAAGGAACTTCTGCGCCACGGGAACTCAGCCTCCAACAGAGCAGTGTGTATTGTCAAAGTCTCCCGCGTGATACCCGGCCACCGCATCATCGTACTCTTTGTATTCAGCCATTATCGGCGAAGCCTATCGATAGAAATGAGCGACTGGCAGTCACTACTAAACCTGCTTTCATCATCATCCTTATCGTCGAAAAAAAGGTGAACGACCGCTACGAACCGGGACGGTGAAGCGCACGACGCGCTCCTGAACTGCCGCGACGGTGGCCGCGAAGCGGGCAGCAGTTGGCTGAACCGAATTGATGGACGCTTCTTCGTCAATGTACCCTCGAAACAAAAAACAACAATGTGATCCCGTTCGTCAGTACGCACGCGCATACATAGGCTGCAAAAGTGAGTAAGAGCTTGTGTCAGCTTCCACGCCGCGAGAGTGCCTATCATGCGAAAGAAACGACGCAAGCGACCATATCCACAAGGTACCCATTATACCAATCTCACCCGCACACTGAAAGCTAAAGTGGGATGGAACCGGTTAAGATTCCATCCCACTCGCTGATTCTCAACCCCATACTGCAGGCTGATTGGTTTCCGTTACCTAGTCGTTACAGGTCGCACCGGTGTTCGGATGGATCTGCCGATTACCGCGGTCCAGATCGCCGCCATCATCGATGTCAGGCGGCGGGATCGGGCTGCCGTCGCACAACTTGCCGACCTGGAAGCCACCAAACGCAGTGCCAACCCGCTCGTCATGGGCATCCTTGACCGCCACCGCTTCGCGCAATCTGCGGTTCGCTGGCGAAAGCGGATCGCCCGTGATGAACCACATCCGCATGCGGTAGCGGTCCGGCGTATTGGTCTTTCTCGCCTTGCCGATCGCATGGGCGTTACCCGGCTCGCCGCGGTCTTCAATGTCCACACGGAAGACAACGCTCAACGGCGTCTTCTTGCCGTGACTCGCGGCGTAGTCGGCCACACCGGAGAAGGCGATCTTGTTGGCCGGTGCCGGACGCGGCTCCGGTCCGCAGTTGGGAATACGTTTCGGATCGCACAGGCCCTCGATGGGGTCAAACGACCCGTCACCGTGATACAGCCGGTCGTTCGGATGGCAGCCGCCAAACAGATTCGACTCGGTAGCGTTGTTAGTGCACATCAAGCACGCGCACATCAAGCTGTCGAAGTCGTGCTCGTGACCATTGCTGGCGGCGTGGAACGTTCCGCGCAGTCCGCCCTTCATATGCCGGACATGCTGGTATTCACCACGGATGCACGGGTTGTTGAATATGCCACCCGCGCCGGTGCTGCAATCCGTGATCGTGGGCGCGCTGGCCGCGCCGAACGGAGCGCCAACCTGACCGCCATGCGTCACATAACGGACGTCATTATTGAACGCCGGGTCATGGAACGGGCAAACTTCACCCAAAGACGTATACTGCTTGCCGCCGCCGGTTGTCCGGCAACCAGGTGTGGAGCACGTAATGTGTACGACCTGCTCGCACTTGTTGCTGACCGCAATCGCGCCGCAGACCGGCGAAGTGAGGTCGGTGTTGCACACGTCATTGGAGGCGACAGCAAACACTTCGACCACATTGCTGAACGTGAGCGAACTGCCCTGGACCACATCTGGACATGTGACGTTCGTCGAACACAAGACGATAACGTCGCTGCAAACGCCAATCGGCAGGATGCCAATCGTGAACCCTGTTCCAGCGCACATGCCGGCCACGTTCGTAACTGCCACATTGGCGAGATCGACGTTCCCGTTGTTGCAGACCTGGACCTCGAACTCAATGTTCGTCGTACTACCGGCCGTGATGTTTATC
>JBGOTY010000038.1:0-15981 GCA_041476745.1 Verrucomicrobiia bacterium
CACTGACTCCGAGATTTTCGGTCGGTATAAACTCGTTCGTCCCCGCCGCAAGTTCCATCAGCTGGCGCAGGCAACGGACTGGACGGAGTTGCAGGAGGGCGACTTCGTCGTGCACGTCCAGCACGGCATTGGAAAGTATCTGGGGTTAAAATCGCTCGAATTCAATGGCACGAAGCAGGAAGTGCTCGCCATCGAGTATGCGGGAGAAGCGCGGCTCTACGTCCCTATCGACCAGGCGCATCTTGTCTCGAAATATCTTGGCGCGGGCAAACGTCAACCACCCTTGCACCAACTTGGCGGCGCGCTTTGGCAAAAGCAAAAGTTCACCGCCGAGCGCGCCATCATGGATCTCGCCGCCGACCTGCTCGAAATCCAGGCCGCGCGCCATACGCTCGAAGGCCACGCCTTCGCACCTGACACCGCCTGGCAAAACGAGTTCGAGGCCGCGTTCATCTACGACGAAACGCCCGACCAACTCACCGCCATCAGCGAGGTGAAGGGCGACATGGAATCGACCAAACCGATGGACCGCCTCATTTGCGGCGATGTGGGCTACGGCAAGACGGAGGTCGCCATCCGCGCGGCGTTCAAGGCTGTCATGGGCGGCTTTCAAGTCGCAATCCTCTGCCCGACCACGATTCTCGCCGAACAACATTGGAACACGTTCCGCGAACGCATGTCGGGTTACCCGATCACCATCGAGATGCTCTCGCGCTTTCGCTCGCCGCGCGAACAAAAGAAAGTCGCCAAACTCCTGCGCGAAGGCGGGGTGGACATCGTCATCGGCACGCACCGCTTGTTGAGCGGCGACGTGCTCTTCAAGAATCTCGGACTCGTCGTCATTGATGAAGAGCAACGCTTCGGCGTGCTGCACAAGGAGCGCTTCAAGCAATTGCGCAAGCTGATCGACGTCCTGACGCTCAGCGCCACGCCGATCCCGCGCACACTCTACCTTTCGTTGACCGGCGCGCGCGACATGAGCACCATCCAGACGCCGCCGCAGGACCGCTTGCCCGTGGAAACCATCGTGGCGCCGTACGACGAACGGCTCATCAAGCAGGCCATCCAGCGCGAACTCAACCGCGGCGGCCAGGTCTACTTCCTCCACAATCGCGTCCAAAGCATCGACGCCGTCGCCGAACGTTTGCGCGACCTGCTGCTGGAATCGAAAGTCCGCATCGATGTCGGCCACGGCCAGATGGACGAACACGAACTCGAGGAGGTCATGCATCGCTTCGTCAAAGGCCAGATTGACGTGCTGGTTTGCACGACGATCATCGAGAGCGGCCTCGATATCCCCAACGCGAACACCATCATCATTGACCGCGCCGACCGTTTTGGGTTGAGCGATCTGTATCAACTTCGTGGTCGCGTCGGCCGCTATAAACACCAGGCCTACGCCTACATTCTCCTGCCGCGCCACATGAACCTCGTCCAGAGCGCGCGCAAACGGATCGGCGCGATCAAGCAATATTCGTCCCTCGGCAGCGGGTTCAAAATCGCCATGCGCGACCTGGAGATTCGCGGCGCGGGCAACATCCTCGGCTCCGAACAAAGCGGCCACATTACCGCCATCGGCTTCGACCTCTACTGCCAGTTGCTCAAGGAAAGCATCGCGCGCCTCAAGGGCGAGAAACCAAAACACCGCACGCTGGTGACGCTCAAGCTCGATTTCCTCAACGACGATTCCGGCGAAGGGCTCGCGCGCATTCCGTCAAACTACATGGCAGACTCGCGCCTGCGCATCCAGGCCTACCGCAAGATCGCCCAAGCCGCAGAACTGGCGACGGTGAAATCCCTGCGCCGCGAGTTCCGCGATCGCTTCGGTAAAATCCCGCGCCAACTCGAACTCCTCATGCAGTGCGCCGAGGTGAGGATTCAAGCCAGCGACGCACACGTCGAAACAGTCGAAACCCGCGAAGACAAGATCATGCTTACGCAACGCGCCACACTTCTCCAAATCGGCGGCAAATTCCCGCGCTTCGTGGAATCCAAGCCTGAAGGAAAGCTGACAGAAATTGAAAAGCTGTTAGAATCTCTTCAAGTCCCAAGCAAGGGCGGTAACGGTCAAACGAGGTAAGCTGAATGAAAGTCCGTGCATCGTCATACATTCTCGCCGGCCTGTTCACCTTTTTCGGCCTGTGGTGTCTCGTAGTCATATCGAGATTTCTCCAAATGTTTTCGGAGATGCAGAGTGAATTCCCATTCTTTACTCGCGCGGTTTTCGCACCGACCGGAGTGGGCTGGTTTTTAGTCTCTTTGTTACTTGCAGTGCTCGTTATTTGGAAGGATTTGCGGCCGCGCCCCTGGTTACGAACTCCTGTATTCGTAATTATGCTCTCAGTCGAAATCCTAATTATTGTAACCGCCTTCTGCCTGTCGATACTACCGTGTCCTACTAGTGGCATCGGAAAATAAACAGTGAGTTCGCGACCATGCAGCTGATAAAAATCGAACACAACCCAAACGCCAGTCACCTCAATGAACTCGATGCGATGTCCTGGCCCATTTGGGAGAAGGAGGTGTCGGAGTTTCCGTGGCACTATGACGAGAAGGAAACGTGCTACTTGCTGGAAGGCGACGTCACGGTAACGCCGGAGGGCGGACAGCCGGTGCGGTTCGGCAAGGGCGATTTGGTCACTTTTCCGGCGGGCATGTCGTGCACGTGGGAGGTTCACAAGGCCGTGCGGAAGCACTATAAATTCGGCGAATGATTTGAGTCTCGGGAGTCTGGGTGCTACGTTCAAAATAGTCGCTTAACAAATTACAGGAGGCAATGTGATGAAAGCTGGCATTCTCGTGGTGGCATCAATGATGGCGGTGGCAATCGTCTCGGCACAAGCGGAGTCGGCGACAAAGGCGGTGGCGGTGCTCTCGCCGACAAAGGGCAGCAGCGTGTCCGGTACGGTGACGTTCACGAAGGTCGATGGCGGCGTGAAGATCGTGGCCGACGTGGCCGGCCTGACTCCCGGCCAGCATGGCTTCCACATTCACGAATTCGGCGATTGCAGCGCGCCGGATGCAACCTCGGCCGGCGGTCATTTCAATCCTCATCAAATGCAACACGGCGGGCCCGATGCAACCGCGCGGCACGCGGGTGATTTCGGCAATCTCGAAGCGGACGCTTCGGGCAAGGCCCACTACGAGCGCGTGGACGCCACGATCTCCCTCGACGGTGCGGATTCCATCATCGGTCACGGCGTGATCGTGCATGCGAGTCCAGATGACCTGAAGACGCAGCCGACAGGCAACGCCGGCGCGCGCGTGGCGTGTGGCGCCATTGGCGTGGCGAAACCATAGGGCTTTGGCTCGTTGGACAGCTGTGCGCTGGCCGGCCGGCTCAGTTGTTACCTTCCGACTGCGTCTGGCGCGACAATTGCAGGTGAGTTCGTTTGCGACAAGCCGGTTGCCGTGCTTTGTTCCGCAATCTTTCGCTCGAGCGCGCGGCGCATGGAGCTTTTTTGTCCGTTGTCAGTGAGCTTGGCCAACCATTGCCTAGCCTCGTCATTGCGCCCCAGTCGATTGCATGTACGGGCAAGGTTCGCATACACGTACTGTCGTTGTTGATCGTCCAGTGGCTGACTGAGACAGAATTGCCAGCCCGCGTAGGCTTCCTGCCAATCCGGCTTGGGCATCATATAGAATGTCTCGGCATAGGTGCTGGCCATCTCAAAATCCTGCGGCACCAGGTCACGCGCCTGGCGGAATTGCTCCAGGCTGTGCTGGAAGATTTCCTCTTTACTCCAACCGTACACCGCCTTTGACTCGTTGCGGTACATCTGGCACGTCGTCGCCCAGTTGAATCGGAAGATCGGTTCCGTCGGCACCAGGTCGATGGCTTTTTGGTAGTACCGCAACGCCTTGTCCGCGTGCCCGTTGTGGCCGTAGTCATTGGCGAGGCTGTTGTACGCATAGGCTTCGCTCGGATCAATCGCGATCGCCTTCTCCCACCAGCGCACTCCTTCGTCTTCGAGGTGCTGGTCGTACAACAGGCTGCCGTAAGCGACCATCGCGCGTGTGTGGCGTGGGTGATCGTTGAGAAAATGTTTGTAGTCGCCCTCGAGTCGGCGCAGTTGCGCTTTCCACCGCTCGGATCCCGCGGGCGAGACCGTCTCGCGTTGCGCCTGCAGTTCCTCGCCGCGCGACAGGAGGAAACGGAATTGTCGTTCCGCATCGCGCGGGTCCTCCTCAGCCCGGACCGATGGCAAAAACCCGACCAAAGCGAGGAAGCAAATCGTCAGCAAACGCGTCGTCATACCTCAACGTCCCTTCCATTCCGCTGCGGGATTTTCCGCGCTGACACGCTTGTCCAGCGGGTCATACGTTTCCGCCAGACCGAGTTCAAAAGGCTGGTTATCGGGGTTCGGCGTGACCTGCCGGTATTGCGCATAGCATTTGTAGCAAATCGTCACGTCGGGCAGAAACTTGAAGAGCAGCCCGTCCGCCAGGACAAACGCCGCCCACACCAGCGTGCCTTCCACGAGGCGGTTCTTCCAGGCGCAAAGCAGAAACAACACCGCGCCCGCCAGGAAAATGCTAACGCCCAGCGTGCGGTTGAAGTCCTTCTGCACGTACACGGTGTTGCAGTCGCAGATGGCGCAACGGTCCACCGTGTTGGCCTGCCGCATCCGTTCCGTGATCCGCAGCCGAATCAGCTCGTGGCACAACGGACACGGCGATTCCTTGCGCGACAAATCGTCGAACTCCAACTCGTGCTTGCAGTGGGGGCACAGAAACTGGATCTTCACAACGTCAGCCTAACACAAGCGCACGCCCGTTCAAGACTGGACAACCCACCGCGCTTGGCGTATTCACCTCCGCGATGAAAGCCGTCGTGCAACGTGTCTCCCGCGCGTCCGTTCGGATCGATCACCAGATTGTCGGCGAAATCGAACGCGGACTTCTGGTGCTGCTCGGGATCGGCAAGGACGATGCCGTGGCGGATGCGGACTGGATGATCAAGAAACTGCTCGCCTTGCGCATTTTCCCGGACGACGCCAAGAATATGAACCGCTCGGTGACCGATATCGACGGGGGGCTTCTCGTCGTCTCACAATTCACGCTGTATGGCGACACACGCAAGGGGACGCGTCCAAGTTTCACCGACGCGATGCCGCCGACCGAGGCGGAGCAATTTTACAGCGAGTTCGTGGTGAAGTTGCGCGCAGCCACTCCGCTGAAAATCGCCGAAGGCAAATTTGCCGCGATGATGGACGTCGACCTGGTCAATGACGGCCCGGTGACGATTGTTTTGGATTCGCATGCGTAAGCCCAATGAAAAGAATCCGGAGCCGCCGCTGACGTTTGGCGCGCCGCGCCATCTCGCTAATGTGACCGTTATCCTCGTCGAGCCGGCAGTGCCGGGGAACATCGGCTCGGCGGCGCGCGCGATGACCACGATGGGGTTGACCGACCTCGTCGTGTTGAATGGCCCGAAGGATTTCCGCACTCATCTGCAAGCCATCATGCTCGGCCACGGCGCGGGCGATTTGCTGAAAAAAGCACGCGCCGTGTCAACGTGGGAGGAAGCGACGGAAGGCCTGCACTGGCTCGTGGGCACGACGCATCGCAAACGCCGCCCACAATTTCCGCAAGTTGTCGAAGCCCGGGAAGCCGCGAAAAAGATCGTCGAGCTTACCCACAAACATCGCGTCGGGATCGTGTTCGGGCGCGAAGAAGCGGGACTTTCCGACACCGAGTTGCGCCTCTGTCACGACATCGTCAGCGTCCCGCAAGCCGTCGAACATCCGTCCCTGAACCTGTCGCAGGCAGTGATGCTGTTCGCCTACGAGATCTACCTCGCCAGCATGGGCGACATTCCCAAACCGAAATACAATCTCGCAACGGTGCATGAAGTGGAATCGTTATTGAAACATCTACAGATGTCACTAGCCAAGATCGGCTTCCGCCCGCATCAAGGCGACCCCAATTCATTCCTGCGCTCCCTCCGCCGCGCCATCGCCCGCGCCCCCCTGGAAAAACGCGACTGCAACGTCCTCCACCGCATCTGCCAGCAAATCGATTTCTACGTGGACGAGCACCCGAAGAAGTAGAACGGGCTTTCAATGGGTGACCCCTTTGTTGGAATTAATGAGGCTGGCGATTTGATCCCAATTCAGGATGACTACTAAATTGCCGTTGTTCGCCGGGTCTCTCACTGTAATGAGAGCTACGATTTCATCTTCCTTCAATGTTGCAGGAGAAATCCCACACACGGGGAGTAGATTGTTCGGATCTCTATTCTTTTGCATGAGCTGAGGAAGTCCATAACTTTGCAGCAGTGTCTCCGCGTTCTTACCTTGTTCCTTTGCTCCCAGTCTTACGACATCCTCTGTGATGTCGACTGCCGGTCCCGGTGCCTTCACAGCAAAAAGACGGTCCCACATTGCCCCCGACTTGTCTGGTGTTTCACTAATGAGGATGGCCAGATCGTCTTTGATAAACAGATCGCCCACCAAGATACAAAGATCTGTCTTCTTCCCGCCCACAGTTTGGTAATACAACTCGGCACTCGGCGCTCGATCAATTCCCCCCTCTGTGTGGACATAGCCAAAGCCATTCTTGATCGGAATGAACTCGACATAGCGAGGGCCACAGCCAAGAAAGACTGATAGCAAAAGACAGATGGAGCCGATGGTCCTCATAAACGGGCCAATCCCGCATAATCGCATGTTTCTAGTCATCGTCCCTTGCGCAGACAGTTGGCGACGGAACCAACTCGGCAGGATCCTTTAATAACCAAAAATGTTACACAAAGAAAGAGATAAGGTGAAAGGAAAGCCCCTGCAGGCTTGTCACCCTGAGCGAAGCGAAGGGTCTAGCTCCGAATGCAGGCCAGATTCTTCGCTTCGCTCAGAATGACATCGCTCGTTAAAGAATGAACGGGCGGGACGCTCGCTCTACTTCACGTGTTCCCAGGCGTGGTAGGAACTGCGGACGAGGGGGCCGCTTTCGACGTGGCGGAAGCCTTGTTGCAGGGCATCTTCCTTGAAGAGGGCGAATTCTTCCGGGGTGACGTAGCGGGCGACGGTCAATTGATCTTCGGTCGGGCGCAGGTACTGGCCGAGCGTAAGGATGTCGCAGCCGTGTTGGCGCAGGTCGCGGAAGACTTCCAGTAGTTCCTCGCGCGTCTCGCCCAGACCGAGCATCAGACCCGACTTCATAAGGATATCACCGCGAAATTCTTTTGCCATCTCCAGGACGCGCAGGGAACGCTCGTACACCGCGCCGGGGCGCACTTGCTTGTAAAGGCGCGGGACGGTTTCCATGTTGTGCGCGAGCACGGCGAGCGGGGTCTTCACGACGCGCGCGATACAGGCGGGTTCGCCGCGGAAATCGGGGATCAACATCTCCAGCTTGCAGTGGGGCAGCCGGGCATGAATCGCCTCGATCGTGCGACCGACGTGGTCCGCGCCCTGATCGGGCAAATCGTCGCGGGTCACCGAGGTGAGCACGCAATAATCGAGCTTCATCGCCGCGACGACCTCGGCGACGTGCTCGGGTTCGGCGGCATCGAGGAAACCGGGCCGTCCTTTATCGACCGCGCAGAAATTGCAACGCCGCGTGCAGACGTCGCCCATGAGCATGAACGTCGCCGCGCCGTGTTCCCAGCACTCGCCCATGTTCGGGCACTTGGCCTCTTCGCAAACGGTGTGCAGCTTGAATTCGCGGAGGACGTTCTTCAGGTAGGCGTAGCGTTCGCCGCCCGGCACGCGCTGCCGAATCCACGGCGGCAGACGCCGGTGCGGCATCGGCCCAATAGTAATCAGTCCTGCGTCCATGTTCGCGCGGGAAAGAATAATTCACGCCGTGGCATTTGTCACGCGCCACCACCATCGGCGCGGCCCATTGTTTGAGTTGTTTTAAGCGTTCCCTCACGCCTCGTTCTGCACGGGATTCGTCAGCGCCCCGATCTTCTCGATTTCGATGGTCACGCTATCGCCCGCGCGCAACCAGCGCGGTGGTTTCCGGGCCATGCCGACCCCTTGCGGCGTACCGGTCATAATCACGGTACCGGGCAACAACGTGGTACTGCCGCTGAGAAACTCGATCAAGGTGGGAACATCGAAAATCATGTCTCGGGTGTTCGATTCCTGCCTTACATCACCGTTGACCATGGTCTTGATCGCCAGCGTATTCGGGTTGGGAATCTCATCGGTGGTGACGAGGCAGGGACCGAGCGGGCAGAAGGTGTCGAAGGTTTTGCCGCGGCACCACTGGCTGCCGCCGCGCTTGATCTGCCAATCACGGGCGCTCACATCGTTGCCGCAGGTGTAGCCGAGCACGTAATCGAGCGCATTTTCCCGGGAAATGTTCTTGCCGGGTTTACCGATGACCACCGCCAACTCACACTCGTAATCCACTTCCTCGCTCTTGAGGCGCGTCGGGAGCAGGATCGGATCGCCGGGATTCTGCACGGTGCCGATCCCTTTTGTGAACAGTACGGGATACTCTGGTAGCTTCGCGTTGGTCTCCTGCGCGTGACCGCGGTAGTTGAGCCCGATGCACAGGATCTGCACCGGCACGATCGGCGCCAGCAACTTCTTCACATCGGCCTTTTCCGCCGTGATGGCAAACCGACCGAATATGTCGCCCTCGATGCGCCGGCCGTCGGCCCCGTGGCAAATGCGCCCGCTCGAATCCTGGTAGCGAATGATCTTCATCGTTTCCTTTCCGAGAGAAAATGGCGACCGAGACGATAACGAGTTGGAATCAAGTTGTCCAGCGGCTACGTGAGTTGAAGATGCAGCGGGGAGCAGCCTTAACAGTTCGTGTGCGGATAGCCGCGAACCAACCCCGGCAGTACCGTGCCGACAATGACAGCTGCAAAAGTGACCTCTGCATAAATGACCATTATTCGTTGCGGCGTGAAGGTAGAGGGTTTAGATTTGCGGACGAGGTGCTATAAATGTCTACTGCATTACAGGTGGCCTTGTTCGTCGCATCCGTCGCTTTCACCGTCCTGGTTATCTGCCTCATTCCCATCGCATTTCGGGCGCGGCGCCAGTTGGAGCAATTGGTGGTTACGGCCGAGGAATTGAAGGGAAAGCTCCAGGTTCTCGTGGAAGACAGCCGGGAGTTGGTGCGGAACGTAAACGAACTTTCGAAGCGGGCCAATCAGCAACTGGACGAAGTGAACCACGTGGTGCAGACCGCGCGTGGTTGGACCGACCGGGCTGACCGGCTCGTGAACGAGATCGGATCAGCCGTTGAGCCGCCGGTCCATTCACTCCTGCGGAATATGAATATCTTGCGGACCGGGGTCACGACCTTCTTGCAGTTTTTGTCACACCGAAATCAGCACCATCAAACAACAAAGGAGTCAGATCATGTCTGAGGATAATTCATGTCAGGCTGGTAGCTTGTTGGCGGCATTCGCCATAGGCGCTCTCGCCGGGGCGACGATCGCCCTGCTCTACGCGCCGCAGTCAGGCGCGGTGACACGAAAGTTGATCGCCGCCAAAGGCAAGGAACTCAAGGGCAAAGCGCACGACGCCATCGAGGATGCGAAGGACTTCATTGACGGGAAGAAAGCGGAAATCGCCGCCGCTGTCGAAGCCGGCAAACAAGCCATGCGCGAAGAGCGGGCCAAACACCAGAAGAACGCGTAGTCGTTTCGCCGTTGGTTGCGAGTCACAGAATGTGCTACGTCGGCTGACCAACCGCCAGCCTTAGGGAGCCCACATGCAAATGACCGTGAACGATGTCACCATTGGCTACACGGACGAAGGGCGCGGCGTGCCGTTGCTCTTCGTGCATGGGTTTCCACTCAGTCGGGGCGCCTGGCAGAACCAATTGAATGCGCTCCGATCATCCTATCGGGTCGTCGCGCCCGATCTCCGTGGTTTCGGTGAAAGCCAGGCCGGGACGGGCCCGGTCACGATGGCGCAGTACGCCGACGATCTTCACGCCCTGCTCCAACAACTCACCACCGGACCGGTGGTGTTGATTGGCCATTCCATGGGTGGGTATGTGTCGTTCGCATTCCTGCGTCAGTATCCCAAGCTGGTCCGCGGTCTGGTGTTGGTTGGCACCAGGGCCGGCAAGGACACCCCTGAGGCGGCCGCCGGACGGCGCGCGACGGCTGAGAAAGTGCAAGCGAACGGTGTCGCGGTCGTTATTGAGACGATGGCACCCAAGATGCTCGCGGCGGACAATCAGGATCGGGCGATGGCGGAGCAGGTGCGCGGATTCATGGCGCCATCCAAACCTGCGGGAGTGAGCGGCGCCTTGCTGGGGATGGCCGAGCGACCCGATGCCACGGCAGAGTTGGCCCGGATTTCCGTGCCCACCCTGGTCATCACCGGCGCGGACGATGCGTTGATTTCACCGACGGAATCGGAAAAACTGGCGCAGGCGATTCCCGGCAGCCAGTTGAACATCATCCCTCATGCAGGTCACCTCGTCGCCTTCGAGCAGCCGGACAGATTCAATCACGTGCTCGAGGAGTGGTTGGACCGTGCGGCCTTTCCCGTCTCCGTCCGCGAGTTACGATGACCGTACCCTCGGCTGTCGAACTCTCTCCGCCACTGCTGCGTTGACCACGCTTTCGATGCGCCGGCCATCGGCCCGTGCCAAATGCGTCCGCTCGAATCCTGATAGCGAATGATCTTCATCGGTTCTTTCCGAAGGAAAGTGGCGACCCCAGCGGGATTCGAACCCGCGTTACCGCCGTGAAAGGGCGATGTCCTGGGCCGGGCTAGACGATGGGGTCGTCGAAAAATATGCCGCGCAGGCGGCCCGAATATAGCGGAACGAACGCGAATCGCAATGCGGAAGTTGGCCCCGGAGATTTTCGGGGTACCAATTACACCTGCAGGATTTCCTTTTCCTTGTGGGCCAGGACAGTGTCGATCTCCTTGATGTACTCGTCGGTCTTGTTCTGAATTTCCTTCTCCGAATGCTTGAGCTCGTCCTCGGTGATTTCCCCGTCCTTTTGCAGCTTCTTGACCTGATCGTGGGCGTGGCGGCGCTCGCTGCGGACGGCAATGCGGCCCTCTTCGGCCATTTTCTTGCAGACCTTGTCCAATTCGAGGCGGCGTTCCTGGTCGAGTTCCGGAATCGGTATGCGGAGGATTTTGCCGTCAATGCGCGGCGTCACGCCCAACTCGGACTTCATCAAGGCTTTCTCCACGGCTTGCACGAGGCTGACATCCCAAGGTTGGATAACGATGAGGCGCGGTTCGGGTGTGGAGATGCCCGCCAGTTCGCGCAACCGCATATGCGAACCGTAGGCTTCCACCTGGATGTTTTCGACGAGGGATGTCGATGCCTTGCCCGTGCGAACGCTGGCGAATTCGCTGTGGACGAATTCCAGCGTCTTCATCATCTTTTCTTCCATCGAGTCGAGGACTTCTTGCAAGGTCATGTCCGAGAGATTAGAAACTCTGGTCGAAGATGTCAACCCGCCATCGTCAAGGATACGGCGGGTAGGCCCACAACCAGAAACCGTACCTCGCTGATAACGCGAGCTAGTCGCTCACGAGCGTGCCGATGGCTTCGCCGAGGAGGACGCGCTTGATGTTGCCGCGTTTGAAGAGATTGAAGACGACGATCGGGATCTTATTGTCCATGCAAAGAGAGAACGCCGTGGAGTCCATCACATTCAGCCGCCCCTTCAGGGCGTCCATGTAATTGAGTCTGTCGTACTTCGTCGCAGTCGGGTCTTTTTTCGGGTCGGCCGTGTAGACGCCTTCCACCTTCGTCGCCTTGAGCAGGACGTCCGCGCCGATCTCGCTGGCGCGCAGCGCGGCGGTGGTGTCGGTGGAAAAATACGGGTTGCCCGTGCCAGCGGCGAAAATGACCACGCGGCCTTTTTCGAGATGTCGCATCGCGCGACGGCGGATGAACGGTTCGGCCACGGCGCGCATCTCGATGGCGGATTGCACGCGGGTGTGGACGCCGTTCTTCTCCAGCGCGTCCTGAAGCGCCAGCGCATTGATCACGGTGGCGAGCATGCCCATGTAATCGCCGGTGGTGCGGTCCAGCCCGTGCTTGGTCCCCGCGAGCCCGCGGAAAATGTTGCCGCCGCCAATGACAACCGCCAGGCGGACGTCAAGCTCCTTGACCTCCTTGATTTCCTGCGCGATGGAGTCGCAGGTTTCCGGTGAGATGCCGTACTCCCGCGCACCCAGTAGCGCTTCGCCGCTCAACTTCAACATCACGCGCCGGTATTTGGGCGGCGGTGCGGATGTCTTCGTCATCCTGGTCGTCTCCGTGGCTCAGGCGGTCGGCGTTGCGACGGGGATTTCCTCGCCCAGCTGCCAGCGGGTAAAGCGCCGAATCACCAGGTTCTCGCCCAACTGGGCAATCTTCGCCGTAAGGTGGTCCTTGATGGTGATCTCGGGGTCTTTCACAAACGGCTGCTCCAGCAGGCAAACGGTCGAATAAAACTTCTCCAACTTGCCCGCAACGATCTTCTCGACCGCTTGCGGCGGTTTGTCCTTCACCTGCGCGCGGTAGATTTCCTTTTCACTGTCAAGGACGCTCGCGGGAACATCTTCACGCTTCACATAGCTGGGGTTGGCCGCCGCGATGTGCTGCGTGATGTCCTTGACGAGTTCGCGGAAGCTGTCGTTGCGCGCGACGAAGTCCGTCTCGCAGTTGATTTCCACCAGGACACCGAGTTTGCTGCCGTGATGGATGTAGCTGGCGATGCAACCTTCATTGGCCACGCGCCCCGCCTTCTTGCCGGCGACGGCGATGCCTTTCTTCCGAAGAATCTTTTCGGCCTCGGTCAGGTCGCCCTTGGCTTCCTGCAGGGCCACTTTGCAGTCCATCATACCCGCGCCGGTTCTATCGCGCAGTACTTTCACGACCTTGGAGTCAATTGCTTGCATGGTTGTCGTCATCATTTTGATTTCTGGCGTCGTAAACCACCTAGGCTGAGACGGCTGACTCCACCGGAGACAATACTGGCTCGGTAGGCGGCGAAGGGGGCTCCACCGGAGCCGGTGCGGAGTATTTCTTGCCCAGCTCGGCCTGTGCTTCGGCGATGGTGTTCGCGATCACGTTCGTGATCAGTTTGACCGCGCGAATGGCATCGTCGTTGCCGGCAATCGGGTACGTGGCCTGATCGGGGTCGCAATTGGTGTCCACAACGGCAATGATCGGGATGCCGAGGCGTTGGGCTTCATGGATCGCGATGGCCTCGCGTATGATATCGATTACGAACATCGCGGCAGGCGCCCGCTCCATTTTCACGATGCCGTCGAGGTTGCGATGCAGTTTGTTTTGCTCGCGGCGCAGGGACGCAACTTCCTTCTTGGGCAGATGTTCGCCTTCGGGCGACCCAAGGAGACGGTCGATTTCCTGCATCCGCTTGACGCTGTTGCGAATGGTGCGCAGGTTCGTCAGGGTGCCACCGAGCCAGCGATCCACGACGTACGGCATATTGGTGCGCGTGGCTGCTTCCTTCACTTCCTGTTGCGCTTGCTTCTTGGTGCCGACGAACAAAACGGAACCCCCGCTGAGCACGATATCGTGGAGAAAACCGCAGGCGATTTCGACCTGGGTGAGAGTCTTATTGAGGTCGATGACGTGAATTCCGTTGCGCGCGGCGAAAATGAACTTTTTCATCTTGGGGTTCCACCGCTTGGTCTGGTGACCGAAATGAACCCCGGCTTCCAACAACTCTTCCACTGTTACACTGGGCAATGTATCCTCCGTTGTTTCATCCCGCGACCGCACGACTTTGGTGGCGCGAGACATCCAGTCATTAAACGACTGGATTTTGGTTTAGTGTTTTTATGTCCCGAATCCTTCCGGGACGGTTCAGTACTGCCACGTCACTACTCGGGCAGGACTAAGTACAATAGCTACCAGACGGCGGCTTTGCAAGCGGAAAAGGCGCGCTTGTTGGTATCAGAATCTCGGGCCGGTCGCCCCTAGATTGGGCAGGAAATTCCGCGAGGCGGAGTCATCGTACGAAAAAAGAACGAAACCCGGGGCGCCGAGTTGGCGGGTCATGGTGATCTGCGCGTTCAACTGGCTCAAGCGGTCGAACTTCCAACTGCCGATGCCGACGACCACCTTGCCGCGCGGCACCCACGTCTGCTCCTTCTGCACCTTGGATTCAAAATCGCGCAGATCGGGTGTGTACGTCATCGTGCAAACATAATCCACGTACCCACGGTCGAGCCAGAGCTTCCAGTCCTGGGCTTTCTCCTCGCGCGCGCGCTTGAGGTCGGGGAAGACGGCCGCCGACACCGCCAGATTTGGCCGGGCCTGTCGCGCCCGGGCGGAGAGATCTTCGATCCAGGTATTGATGACATGTTGTCGCCATTCGTTGAATTGCGTGACGTACGCGCCCTGCAGCACCGCTTCCGGCCAATGCTTCAAGTGCGTGCCGATGCTACGCTCAAATTCGCGGCGGCAGTTGGCGCAGAAGCACGAGGGTTGTTCGCAGAAGCGGATGTAGTCGAATTGTATGCCATCGACGGGATACCGCTTCACCATTTCCGTCACGGACGAAGCGATTAGCGCGCGGTTGGCTTCCTGCGAGGGACACAACCACGTGAAGCCGGCCTGCATGACCGGGTGGCCGTCAGGTCCCCGCATCACGCGGTCCGACGCGACCAATTCCCGTTGGAATTCAGGAGGCGCCTTGAACATGAACGTAACGATTTGTTTGGCGTGCACCGCCAGCCCGCGTCGATGCGCCAGATCGATGCCGCGCGCGACCGGGTCGGGCGAACCGCTCACGATGCTGGGGAGAGCTTTGCTGTTCGGGTAAAGCGCCGCGCCGCCCGAAGCGAGATTGGCAAAGATTGTGTTAAAGCCTGCGCGCTGGAGGTTCGCCGTCGCGCTGTCCCAGTCCAGCCGCGTGGTGTCGCTGACCCAGACGCCGCGCAGTTCGGCAGCACGCATCGGGCGTGGCACCGGCGCTGGCAGCGATGGTGGTTGCGGCAGGCTGGCAACGCTCGGGTGATGCGGTTGCACGCACGAGCCCAATAATAAGATGACGCCGTAGGCGATGATTAGCACGCCTGCGGGAAAGTTCCCCAACCGTCTCATATTCCTCTCTGTGACCCGGAAGCGCGGCGACGAGTTCGCACGCTCCAAAAGTTGCCGCACTATAAGTGGAATCCCGTGATGTTGCCAAATGAAATGTTTGCTGTTACAACGACCGTCGATGCTTCGCAAACTTTCCATCCTTGGCCCCGGCCTCCTGGGCGGTTCCATCGGCCTCGCGGCCCGACAACGCAAGGTCGCGAAACGGGTTGTCATTTGGGCGCGCCGACCCGATGCCGCGGACCAGGCCTACAAACTCGGGGCGGCGGATGAAGCGGTGACCGATCTGGCGAAAGCTGTCGCGGATGCGGAACTGGTCGTGCTGGCCACGCCGATTGGGGCCATGCGCGCGCTCGTCGAGCAGATGCGCCCGGCTTTGCCTGCGGGATGCATTGTGACCGATGTCGGCAGCGTCAAATACACCATCGTGACCGCGCTTTCCGAAGCGCTTCAAGGAAAGGCCCGTTTCGTCGGCTCCCATCCGATGGCCGGTTCGGAACAATCCGGCATCGACGCCGCACGGCGCGATCTTTTCGATAACGCTGTCTGCATCGTCACCCCGCGCGAGGACACGGACAAGGCGGCGCTCGATATCGTTTACGATTTTTGGAAGGCGCTCGGCTGCTCGGTGAAGACGCTCGCGCCGTTGGACCACGACGAGATCGTCGCGCGCATCAGCCATTTGCCGCACATCGTCGCCGCCACGGTCGTCAACGTCGTCTGCAACGACGGCGCGCACCCGCTGAACTTTGTCGGCCCCGGCTTCAAGGATTTCACCCGTATCGCCGGCGGCCCCTTCGAGATGTGGACGGAAATCTGCCTCGAAAACCGCGAGGAAATCGGCCGGGCACTCGACCAATTGATCGAAGAACTCGCCAAGGTCCGCGCCGCGGTCGAAAACTCCGACGCCGTCGAATTGCGCGCGATGCTGAAGCGCGCCAAACACTTTAGAGATGAGTTGAGGTTCCG
>JBGOTY010000039.1:0-15926 GCA_041476745.1 Verrucomicrobiia bacterium
CAAAGCCTGTGGTGACCCCACGGCCGTGAAAGACAGGGAAGACAAGGATCGCTCCAGGCGGGTGGCGGGCCGAGGGCACTTCATCGGCATGATCGACATGATCACAAGCGCCGCCACAAATACCGTGCTCGTACCCGACGGCCACCTCAGCATCGACCGCCAACTCGCTCCGTAGTCTCTGACACAGAAGTTATTTGCACAAAACGGGCAGGCGCTGTGGTGTCTGCCCGTTCTGCTTTGCTGACGCGCTTGAGTTCAACAGCGGGCTCTGCTACTGCTGACATGGACAAAGTATGCGCATCGCTTTCATGGGAACAGCCGAACTCGCTTGCCCGTGCCTCGAGGCCGTGGCGAAGCTGTCCGGCCACCAGGTCGTCACCGTCGTTACGCAGCCCGATCGACCGAAAGGTCGCAATCTCAAGCCCGCCCCACCGCCCGTGAAGGTCGCAGCGGAGCGTCTCGGCCTTCTCGTCCAGCAACCCCTGAAGATTCGCGAGCCCGCCGCCATCGATTCCTTGCGGGCCGTCCAGCCTGATCTCATCATTGTCGTCGCCTACGGCCAGATTCTGCCGAAACCGGTGTTGGAAATCCCGCGTCTCGGCTGCATCAACGTCCACACCTCGCTGTTGCCGCGCTGGCGCGGCGCCGCACCAATTCAATACGCGATCCTGCATGGCGACCATGAGACGGGTGTCACCACGATGTACATGGACGAACACATGGACACCGGTGACATCATCCTGCAGCGCGCCCAGCTGATCCACGCCGACGACACCAGCGCCACCTTACACGACCGCCTCGCAAAACTCGGGGCCGATTTGCTGGTGGAGACAGTGGGGTTGATCGCTGAGGGCAAAGCCCCGCACGCGAAACAGGACGAGACGCGCGCCACGCACGCCAAGAAAATCACGAAGGAAGATGGTCGCATCGACTGGACGTGTTCCGCCATCCAGATCGAACGGCAGGTTCGCGCCTTCAATCCTTGGCCCGGCACCCACACGCGTCTGGGCGATTTGTTATTGAAAGTGTGGAAAGTTGAAGTCGTGGAAGGCGTTTCTGGCAACCCCGGCGAACTGCTACACGGTCTCATCGTTGCCACCAGCCAGGGCGGCGTGCGCATCCAGGAACTCCAACCCGCCAACAGCAAACGCATGTCCATCGACGCTTTTTTGCGAGGCCACGAATCAAAAGTGGGCTCGATGTTGGGTTGAAGAGCGGTTATGTGGTGCGCCTACCATTGCCCATGCCTTAACAAGAAGTTCTTTGGGGCCACCCTCTGAATAATCTGCCAGGCACATCGTCCAATTCCGCAGAGAGGAGCGTTATATGAAGATGAAGTGGACGGTTTTGGCAGTTGTGGCGGTGGGGTTATCGGGCTTTGCCTTTCAGCGGGCTTCGGCCGAGTACGCGTACTCGGCGAGGGTCGATGTCCGGGAGACTGGCGATTTTCGTGGGCCGCTCGCGGCGTATGGAAATTGGGTACAAACTGATTCGTACGGGTGGTGTTGGTATCCTGCTTACGTGGACGATTCCTGGCGACCATACACGAACGGGTCGTGGCTGTGGACCGATGGTGGTTGGTACTGGACGAGTGACGAACCGTGGGCGTGGGCGACGTATCATTACGGCCGCTGGGTGTACGACTCGTACTATGGCTGGCTGTGGACGCCAGGCACACAATGGGCGCCCGCCTGGGTTTCGTGGCGTGAGGGCGGTGACTACATCGGTTGGGCGCCGTTGCCGCCGGGCTGCGATTTCAGCCCGCAAGGCACGACGATTTACGCTGAACAGGTCGTGTACGCACCGAACACGTTCGTCTTCGTCGACCGCCGCCGCTTTTGCGAGCCGATCAGGCCATCCGTTGTCATCGTGAACCAGACGATCGTGAATAAGACGATCAATATCACGAGGATTCAACGGATCAATCAGGTCGTGATCAACCACGGCCCACGAGTCGATGATCTCCAGCAAGTCACCAAGCGCGTGGTGCCTTTTGCGCAAATCCATGATCTGCGCGCCGACATTGCGTCGGTCCCGCAACGGGGGCACATTCCCGCACCGCGTGATCGCCCGCGCGAAGACCGCGTCGTTTATATTCCACCACAAAGTCCAGGGCGCGATTTCAACCACAGTCTTCCGGTGGTTCGTGGACCGGACCGCTCACGCGACGACCATCCGCCGGTCGCCCAGTCCGTTGTGAACAACGGTCGTTATGACACGAGCCGGATGGACAAGCGTCACGGACGCGACATCGATGACGACTCCCCAGGGAAGGGACACCGCAACTAGTCGGCTTGCGCATCTGGCATTGGCCGCTACAATGGCGGCCAATGCAGACCACTTCGGATCGTGCCGCGTCCCCGTGGCTTCGTCCTGAATTCGCGCGACTGCTCGCGATCCTCTGGGTGGTTGGGCTGGCGCTCGTTTACCTCGTTCGCTATGGCGCGTGGATCCTGCCCTGGCAGGCGGTGGACCTGTTGGGCATGGTGCTGCCCACGTTTCACATCGGCCCACATTTTCAGGAATTCTGGATCGCGAGGGCGTATGACTTCGGGTGCGTCGTCGGGATCGTGGTCGTGGCGCTGGGTTTGGGCGCAACGGTTACGGACCGGCTCGTGGGGAAGCGTGACGTTTTCGGCGCGCTGCTTGCCCTGGCGGTGGGTTTCTGGCTTCTGGCCGTACTCGTGCTCGTGGCGGGGTCCGTGTCCATCGCGAACATCCCGCTGGTATGCCTCGCGCTATTGTGCTGGGTCTTGCCTGCGCCCCGGAAGTTCGTCCGCGACTTTCAGGTTTCGACGGACCGAACCGACGGCTGGGCGAAGCTGATGGTCGCGTGCATCGTGCTTGCCGCGGTGCTCAACCTCGCGGGCGCGTTGGCCCCGCCGTTTGAATATGACGAACTCGAATACCATCTCGGCGCGCTGGCGGATTATCAGCGCGCAGGCCGCATCATGTTCCTACCGCACAACTTCTATTCGAACCTGCCGCAGCTGACCGAGATGCTGTACCTGCTGGCGACGACGATGACATCAAACATCGCGGCGAAGATGTTGCACTGGCTGTTTGGTCTGCTCGGCGCGATGGCGGTCTTCGGCGTGGCGCGGCGGTTGTGGTCGCGGGCCGTGGGGTTGGCGGCGGCGGCGCTGTTCTACTGCACGCCGTTCGTGCAGGACCTGGGCCAAACCGCGCGGATTGATTTGGCGACGGCTTTTTTCGCGACGCTGGCGTTCGGCGCGCTGGTGATTGGGAGTGAAGAAGAGAGGCGCGACCTCGTTTGGCTGTCGGCCCTCTGTGCCGGGGCTGCAGTGGCGACAAAGTGGACGGCGATCCCGGTTGTGTTGTTGCCGGCGGCCTCGCTATTGACCTTCCGTCGGGAGTTTCGGCTGCTACCGGCCTTCGGCTTTCTCGCCCTGGCTGTGGTTACGCCGTGGCTGGCGAAGAATTGGCTGCTAACCGGCAATCCGGTCTACCCGTTATTCCACCAATGGTTACCGAACCCACATTGGACCGCGTCACAAGCCGCGGTCTTTTCGGGAAAGCATTATCCGACATTCGGGTGGGGAACAATCGGACAGTTTTTCTCGTTGCTATGGAACTATTCATTCGTTGAGGTGGCCGCAGTCCCGCTGTTGCTAATGACAACGCCGCTGGTCCTGCTGGTCTCGCGGTTCGAACCGGCGGCGAAGCGGGCGGGGTGGCTAGTGGCCGGCGCATACGTGAGCTGGTTTTGTTTCACCTTTCGACCGTGGCGGTTCTTGTTTCCCGCCTTTGGCATGGCAGCTGTGGCGGGTGCATTCGCGATGGAGAAACTGGGGCGCGAAGCGCTGGTGCGATTCGCGCTGCGCCTTGCCGTCGGGGTCGTTGTGGCCGCGAGCCTCGCGACGCTCGTGTTGAATGATTTGGCGGACGCGGAAAACCCGGAGCGCTTACCGCCGCAGATGGATTTCCTGCAGTACGCGCTCGGACAATTCACGCGGGATGAATTCATCGCGCGGATGGGGAAGGGTGTGCTGGAGCCGATCGTTTGGATGAACGAAAACCTGCCCAGCGACGCCAAAGTGCTCTATGTGGGAGAAAGTCGCGTGTATTATGCGAAACAACCTGTCGTGTGGAGCACGGCGTTTGACCAGCATCCGTTGACGGCAATGAGTAACGAGGCGAAAACGACGGAGGAATTGCTGGCGGCGCTGCGCGCCAAGGGTGTCACGCACGTGTACATGAATTTTGCCGAATGGGATCGGCTGCGGCGCGGCTATGATTACATGGCGGACGCAAACTGGGATCGGATCCGAGACACCCTGCAACACCACGCGACCGAAGTTCACCGGATGGGACGCGGGGTTGTGTACGAACTGGCGAAAAAGTAGCCGATGAAGGTTTGTCATGTCATTACACGGCTGATCGTCGGCGGGGCACAGGAAAATACCGTGTCCACATGCATCGGCTTGCGGAAGCTGGGCCACGATGTGGATTTGGTGATCGGGCCGCAAACGGGGCCGGAAGGTTCGCTCCACGACCAGGCGAAAGCGGCAGACGTGCCGATCATCGTGGTCGAGGAGCTGCGGCGCGCGCCGAATCCGTTGCACGACCTCGGCGCGGGTGCTGCGCTCCGGAGGCTGTTCGTGGGGAAGCGGTACGATATCGTGCATACGCATAGCGGGAAAGCCGGGTTCATCGGGCGCATCTCGGCGAAGCTGGCCCGTGTGCCGATCATTGTGCACACGATTCACGGGCCGTCTTTCTACGACCACCAGAATCCCATTGGCAATTGGGTCTTTCGCTGGGCGGAACAGGTGGCGGGTGAGTGCACGACGCAATTCGTCTCCGTTGCGGACGCGATGACCGGGCAGTATCTCGCTGCGGGTATCGGTACGCCCAATCGGTACGTGACCATCCATAGCGGCATGAGCATCGAGGCGTTTCTAAGCGCACGGCGCGATGATTCGCTACGCCAATCACTCGGGATTTCCACTGGGGATGTTGTGGTCGGCAAGATTGCGCGGTTGTTCCGGCTGAAAGGACATGAGTTTCTGTTCGAAGCGGCGCCGCGCATTGTCGCGGCCGTGCCGAACGTCAAGTTCCTGTTGGTGGGTGATGGAATTTACCGTGAACGATTTGAGCGGTTGGTGGCGGAAATGAACTTAAATGGTCGTTTTATTTTTGCAGGTCTCATCCCCCCGAACGAGATTCCACGGTATGTGGCGTCGATGGATCTGCTGGTGCACTTGTCGTTGCGGGAGGGCTTGCCGCGGGCGTTACCGCAGGCGCTCGCGTGCGGGAAGCCGGTGGTGGCGTTCGACGTGGATGGCGCACGCGAGGTGTGCGTTGACGGAGAGACCGGTTTGCTCGTGCGGGCCGGGGATGCGAACGGGTTGGCGAACGCAGTGATTCGGTTGTTGCAGGACACGAGCCTGGCCAATAGAATGGCCGCGCAGGGCAGAAATCTGGTCAAGGAGCGGTTTTCGGAGGAGCGAATGGTGAGACAACTCGACGAGTTGTACCGGCGACTGTGGGCGACGCGGCACTGACATGCACTGGCTGCTGGTTTACTTCTATGTGTTCGATGTCAGCTTCGGGCTGGCGCTGCTGCTTACGCCACTTTTCAAGCGACTTTCTATTCAATGGAATTACCTCGACCAGCCGGACCGCGAACGGAAAATTCATACCGAGGCGATGCCCTTGCTCGGCGGGGCGGCGGTTTTCAGCGCGTTCGCAGCCAACGTGGTCTTCAATTATTTGTTCCTCCTCCCGCTGGCGAGCCGGGTGGATCTCCCCTTCATCGAGATGCCCGATGTGAAGATGTATTTGGACGGCGCCTTCTCGGTCTGGCCGAAGTTGCTCGTGATCGTGCTCGGGGGCGGCCTGATGGTAGCGCTCGGGATGTACGATGACAAATACGAGATCAAGGCGCTGACGAAGTTGATCGCGCAAATTGTCATCGCCTTGTTAGTGGCGCTGGCGGGGATCCGGGCCACGGTTTTCATTCACAGCGCATTCGTGAGTTACGTGCTGACGGTGTTGTGGATCGTGACCATTACCAACGCGATGAACTTTCTCGATAACATGGATGGGCTGTGCACGGGGATCGGGCTGGTCTGCGCGGCGATGTTTGCGCTCATTGCAGGGATTCAACATGAGTATTTCGTCTGCCTCATTGCGCTGGCGCTAGCGGGTGCGTTACTGGGCTTCCTGCCGCATAACTTCAAGCCCGCGACGATTTTTCTCGGGGATGCGGGCAGCCACTTTGTCGGCTATATGCTGGCGGTCCTGCCGATTACCGTCACGTTCTATCGGCACGGGACAACACCCACGCTGTTGCCGGTACTGATTCCCTTGCTGGTGCTGGCGGTGCCGCTGTTCGATCTCGTGATGGTGACGTGGATCCGATTGCGCGGCGGCCAGCCCATCTATCAAGGTGACGTGAACCACCTTTCCCATCGGCTGGTGCGGCTCGGCCTACCGCAAAGCTGGGCGGTGACGCTGATTTACCTGATCACCCTGACCCTCGGCCTGGGGGCCACGGTGCTTTTGTGGTCCCAGATGACCGCCGCGCTGATTGTGATTGTCCAGGCCATCTGCATTCTTGCCATCGTGACGTTGCTGGAGCGGCTCGGCGGGAAGTGAGACGGTTGACTCGGTTGCGTCAAACTGCGAATATCTCGCGCCCATGAAATTTTACGTCACCACGCCGATTTATTATGTCAACGACCGCCCGCACATCGGCCATGTGTACACCACGACAATTGCGGACATCGCGGCGCGGTTTCATCGGTTGTGCGGCGACGAGGTGTTTTTTCTCACGGGCACGGACGAACATGCGGCGAAGGTGGTGGACTCGGCGGCCGAACACGGCATGACGCCGCAGCAGTGGGCCGACCAGAATGCGCTGGCGTTTCAGGAGACATTCGCGAAGCTCGGCATCACGAACGACGATTTCATTCGCACCAGCCAACCGCGGCACAAGGAGAGGGCGCAGCAATACATGGCCGAGTTGCTGAAGACGGGGGACGTATATCTTGGGGAATACGAGGGTTGGTACGACGCGGGGCAGGAGGAGTATTTGCCCGAGAACAAGGCGAAGGAATACGAGTTCAAGTCGCCCATCAACGGCAAGCCACTGGTCCGTAAGCGGGAGAAGAACTACTTTTTTCGTCTCAGCAAATACAGCGACGCTCTCTTAAAACTGCTCGAGGAACGGCCGGAGTTCGTACAGCCTGATGTACGCCGCAAGGAAGTTGCGAATCGTATTCGGGAAGGTCTCAACGATATACCGATCTCACGCACCAGCGAGCACAACTGGGGCATTCGCGTGCCGGGGGATGAAGCCCACGTCATCTATGTATGGATCGACGCGCTGTTCAACTATCTCTCCGCGGTCGACAATCCCGAGCGGCAACATTTCTGGCCCGCGGACGTGCATTTGATAGCCAAGGACATACTCTGGTTCCACGCGGTAATCTGGCCAACGATGCTCATGGCCTTGAAGCGCGAGTTGCCACGGCAGGTTTACGCCCACAGTTTCTGGATCAGCGAAGGCCAGAAGATGAGCAAGAGCCTGGGCAACTTTATCGATCTTGAAAAAATCGACCGGTATGTCGCGGATTTTGGGCTGGATGCCCTGCGTTATTTTTTGGCGCGTCATGGTCCGCTGGGAATCAACGACAGCGATTTTGCCGAAGCCAGATTCAATGATGTGTACAACGCGGAACTAGCCGACAAGATGGGGAACCTGGTGAATCGCACCCTAACGATGATCCAGCGCTATCGCAATGGCGTTGTACCGCAGCCGAATGGTGAAGCGTTGCGTGCGGTCGCGGAGAAGATGGTGAGCGCCTATCGTGAACGAATGGGGCGTCTGGATTTCGTTGGCGCCCTGGAGGCGCTGTGGGATTTCGTTGTGCGTTCGAACCAGTACGTTGAGGAGAGCGCGCCGTGGAAGCTGGCCAAGGATCCGGTGAACTCGCGACAACTCGATGGCGTGCTCTACAATCTGGCAGAATCGGCTCGTCTAATTTCCATTCTGGTAACGCCATTTATGCCGACAATCGCACAGCAAATTCGCACGCAGTTGGGCGTGGCGGACAAACTCCAGGTATTCGCGGAAGAGATCGTGTGGGGACGCCTGGCACCGGGGACGAAGATCGGGCAGATTGCGCCGTTGTTCCCGAAACGCACATGATCCGGTTGCCTGAGTCGTCCCGCTTCCACGTCATCGACGAGTCGAAGGTGTTGCCTCGTTTCGGCCATCTTACGCCTCGGCCGATCCACGTGTATCTTCCCGAAATCGCGGAGCACGATCACCGCCGGCGTTTCCCCGTGCTCTATTGTCAGGATGGCCAAAACATCTGGGACGATCCGCATTGTTGCTTCGGTCATGGCGGCTGGTATCTCAACCAGATCGCGGATGAGTTGACGCGCGAGGGGAAAATGGAGCCGACCATCCTGGTCGGCATTCCGAACACGCACGCGCGCTTCCGCGAGTACACACCGGGGAAAACCTACGACGACATTCTCGCGCATCCGTACGCCAACTACGTTGTCGATGTCGTGAAGCGTTGCGTCGATCGAAGATTCCCGACAAAGAAAGATCGCCAGCACACCGCGCTGCTGGGTTCGTCCCTGGGGGGACTCGTCTCGTTGTGGATGGCGCACAAACTTCCCGAGACATTCCACAAAGCCGCGTGTCTATCCGGCGCGTTTCAGGTCCGGGATCGACAGAACAAATCGTTCGTCGAGTTCGTCAAGGAACGCGAGCGTCAGGACCTGCGCATCTATCTCGACTGCGGCACGGTGCGGGACGGCGCGCCGAAATCGCGCAAGGTTCATCAGGCGTATCTCGCGCGCGGCTGGCGCGAGGGAGAAGATCTTTGCTACTTCGAGGACGAGGGCGGTGAACACAACGAGCGCTGCTGGCGCGATCGTGTGTGGCGTGCGCTCGTCTTCCTCTTCGGAAACGGGACCGGGGCGAAGTAAAAAGGCGCGTCGAAACTTCCGCGAACGCAACACGAAACTTGTAATCGGCAGATTACTTGCGCTCGAAAGGGTGTTCAACCCTCATTGCCGTCCTGCGTCCCCCTGACCCAGGAAATTACGGCTCTTCACGCCCATTCGCGCTGAATCACGCCCGCTCAAATTCGTCCGTTTTGGTGGGTGAGGATTTTTCCACATATTTCTCGGAAAGGTGTTGACACCTTAGGGGTAGTTGTGTCAAACAGTGGGGTGTTGTGGGGATGGTGATTTTCAAGGAGGAATCACGATCCAATGGTCAAGGCATTAACAAGGACGGTGTTCGTTGGCACGTTTCGTCACTCGGTTGACGAAAAAAAGCGTGTAGCGATCCCGGCAAAATGGCGGGCCGCCGCGAAAGGCTCGCAGGAGTTTTACGTGTTGCCCGACCCAAAGAACTGTCTGGTGGTGTTGCCGGCATCGGCGATGGAGAAGATGCTGGAGCGCGCCGACGACATTTCGATTGGGGAATACGAGCGACGCGATGTTCTCCGTCTTATCGCCTCGCGCGCGCATGGTTCGCCCTGCGACAAGCAGGGGCGTATCGCCTTGACCGATGAGCTCTTGGGGCACGCCGGCGTTGATAAAGAGGCAGTGCTAGTGGGAATGCTGACACGGTTTGAGATTTGGTCGCCCGCCCGTTGGGCTGAGGTTGACCGCAATGCGATGCAGAAATTTTCGGAAGCCGCCAAGCAGGTGGGATTGTGAGATCGAAATGAGCCGAGATAACGTCATGAGCTTTTTGAGTTTAAGCCGCAGCCTGACCAACCTGGGCGGCGAAATGCGGCAGTTCCGACTGCCGCGGATGAATCCATTTCCGAAGTTGGACGGCAGGATTGTCCACTCGACAGGCAGCAACGGAGTAACCCGGTCCGCCTCGCGCCCCGTAGCGCGAGGCACGGTCATCATCGAGGGGGGCTGCGGCTGTCTGCCGGAGATGGCCACCGACGTGATTGATACTTCCGCGAGCTACACCGTGGAGAACGTGAAACGCGAGCGTTCCAGCAGTAACCCGTGGTCGCGTGTTGGATTTGGGCATTTGGTCGGACGTATGTTGGGCAGTCATCGTGCCGCGCGCTTGTGAGGGGGGGAACTCGCAAGGCCGTCGCGGTCACGTGAGGCGATGACGGCGGGAGTGAAGGCTCCCGTGAGTGGGTCAGGGAGGTGTGTCAGAGGAGGCTTGGATCGGCGTACGTAAGTCGTCGATTTCCTACCGATCAAGGCTTCCGCATGACCTATCACACCCCTGTCCTAATCAAGGAGGTTGTAAACCAGTTGCAGCCGCGCCGCGGCGGATTGTACGTGGATTGTACGGTCGGCGGCGGCGGGCACGCGCGGGAGATTTTGCGCGCGTGCGGGACGGAGGGGCAGGTGATCGGGCTGGACTGGGACGAGGAGGCCATCGCGGCGAGCCGCGAGCGGTTGGTTGAATTTGGAGCGCGCGTTCAATTGGTGCGCGCCAACTACGTGGAGTTGGAGAAAGTGTTGATGAGTTTGAGAGTGACAGCGGTGGATGGGGTCGTGTTCGACCTCGGAGTGAGTTCCCGTCAATTTGACGAGCCCACACGGGGCTTCAGCTTTCAGCGGGAAGGTCCGCTCGATATGCGCATGAGCCGCCAGCCTCGGGAATCCCATGGGGAATGGGGAGCCACCGCCCAGGACATTCTCCGCACCGCTGGTCTCGATGAACTTGCCAGGATCTTCCGCGTGTATGGCGAAGAGAAACGCGCCCGCGCGATTGCCCGTGAAATTGTCGCCGAGCGCGAGCACACGCCCCTGGAAAGCACCACACAACTCGCCCGATTGGTAGAACGCGTTCTCGGGCCAAAGCATCGTGGAATCCACCCGGCCACGCGTGTTTTCCAGGCGCTGCGCATCGCGGTGAACGACGAACTCGGCAATCTCAAGCGGGGTTTGGAGACGGCTACGCGATTCCTGAAATCAGGCGGGCGTATCGCTGTCATCTCTTTCCATTCTTTGGAAGACCGCATTGTGAAACGGTTTTTTGTGGAGGAAAGCACGGGTTGCATTTGCCCGACGGATTTACCGGCGTGTGCGTGTGGTCGGAAAGAAGTGCTGCGGATTGTGACCCGGAAGCCCGTCACCGCGGGCGAAGCGGAAGTGCGCGGCAATCCGCGGGCGCGCAGTGCGAAGCTGCGGGTGGCGGAGAAACTTTGAAATTTTGAAGTCTGAGATTGGCAATGTTCGAGGGGGTGGGGAACCCCCCAGGGGGCCGGTTCAAGGAGGCCGACCCCCTGGACAGTTTTAGGTGATGAAGCGAAATCGTAAACGTGAGTCGTTGAGGTTCGGGACCGTGACCAAATCGCTGGTCGTGTGCACGTGTATCGCCATCAGCGGTTTGGGTTACGTCTGGCAGAAGAACGCGATCTATCGCCTGGGCGATGAGATCAAGAAGCGTGAGACAGTTCTGTCCTCGGCACATAAACGTAACCTGATGTTGGCCGCGCAAATGGCGCATTTGGAGTCACCCGCGCAACTGGAGGCGGAGTGCCAGCAGTACAACCTGAGCCTCGTCGCGCCGAAGGAGAGCCAGGTTGTGCGGCTGTATGAACCGGGGCAGGAGTGGGACATGCAAATGGCGAACGCGCCGCTGCCGGCCCAACTCCAGCCGCCAGCGCACGGCCCGCAATCGAAGACTCTGGCGAAACGATGATCCTAGCGCCACAAAAAGGCAGGGCGTTGATCGTGATCGGCGCATTGGCGTCGGTGTTCATGGCGCTTGGTTTCCGTCTCTTTGATTTGCACGTCCTGCAGCACAAGGAACTCAGTGCTTTGGCCCAGGCTAACCGCGAGCAGGTTGTCCATCAGCAAGGTCGCCGTGGTGCGATCCTGGATGCGAACGGCAATCTGCTCGCCAACAGTTTGTCCGTGCGCATCGTCACCGCGGATGCGACGATCACCGCGCCCCAAGCCGCCGCGATTGCAGAAAAGCTGGCGCCTTTGCTGAAGACGGACGCTGAATCGCTGTCCGAGAAACTCAGTAGTCCGTCGCATTACGTTCGCTTGAATCCGCGCGCGAAGCTCGACGAGGACACCGTCCAGAAGATCCGCGGCATGAAGTTGAAGGGCATTTTCTTCGAGGACCAGTTTGTCCGCTCGTATCCCAACGGCCCGCTGGCCAGTCACGTTATCGGTTTTGTCAACTCCGAGCACAAGGGAGTCCAGGGCATCGAAGCGTCCATGGATGATTATCTGGAAGGGCAGGCGGGCTACGAAGTCATCGAGCGCGACCGCAAGGGGCATGAGATTCGCGCGCTGCGCAACGAGGAACTCGGGCCGCGTGACGGTTTCAACGTCGTGCTGACGGTTGACCAGGTAATTCAACATGTCGCGGAGCAGGAACTCGAGAAGGCGATGGTCGAGTTCAGGCCGCAAGCGGGTGTGATCATTGTTTCGCGTCCCAAGACTGGCGAAATCCTCGCGATGAGCTCACGGCCAACGTTTGACCCCACCGACATAAGTGGCACGTCGGCTGACGCTCGCCGCAATCGCTGCATCAGCGACGTAGCCGAGCCGGGCTCGACGTTCAAGATCGTCGTCTGCTCCGGGGCGCTCAACGAAGGCATTGTCAGTCTCAATGATCAGTTCGACTGCGAGAACGGCGCCTTCATGTACGCCGGCCGCATTTTGCATGATGCGCATCCGTATGGAGTCCTGAACGTGGAGGAGATTCTCTTCCATTCCAGCAATATAGGCGCCGCGAAGGTCGGGCTGCGCATGGGGCCGGCGCGGCTCGCCGAGTACATTCATCGGTACGGGTTCGGCCACAAGACGGACATCGCTTTGCCCGGGGAAGTGTCTGGCATCGCGCATCCGCTGGCCCGCTGGAACAGTCTATCGATTACCCGCATCCCGATGGGCCACGAGATCGCCGTCACGCCTTTGCAGATGCTGATGGCGTTGAACACCATCGCCAACGGCGGCATGCGAATGAAGCCGATGATCGTCAAGAGCATCGTGGACCAGGATGGCACGCCGGTCCTGCAGTATGAGCCCCAGCAAGTGGGTCAGATCATCTCACCGCGCACGTGCATGTTGATTACGACGGCGTTGCGCAAGGTGGTGGGGCCTGACGGCACCGCCCCCAAGGCCGGTGTGCCGGGTTTCGACGTCGCCGGCAAGACGGGCACGGCCCAGAAGGTCGAGAACGGCCAGTACGTCCGCAAGTACTACTCGTCCTTCATAGGCTTTTTCCCGGCGTCGGACCCGCAGATTTCAATTTTGGTTTCCCTGGACGATCCCGCCGGTGGCGCTTTCTACGGCGGGTCAGTCGCTGGGCCAGTTTTCCGGGAGGTAGCGGAGAAGGTCGCCGAGTATTTGGGGATCGAACCACGAACGCCACAAACGCCGTTAAACGAGGTCGCCAAACTATCATGAACCTCGCCGAGATTGTCAAAACCGTGAAGCCGTTGGCCGTCGAGGGCACGCTGGACCGGGAGATCACCGGTATCACCTGCGACTCGCGCCGTGTCATGCCCGGCAACCTGTTCGTGGCGGTTCGCGGCGAACGGACGGATGGACATCGTTTCGTGGACGCGGCGATCGATCGCGGTGCGTCGGCCGTGGTGTTGGAGAGTGACGCCAGTTTCCGTCGGCGGGTCACCCGCATCAAGGTCAGCGACGCACGTCGTTCAATGGCGCAGGCCTCGGCGCAGTTTTACAACCATCCGTCACAGGGCCTGAAGGTGGTGGGCATCACGGGCACCAATGGCAAGACCACGACGGCGTTCATGGTGCGCGCGATTATGGAAGCGGCCGGCTTTCCTTGTGGACTGCTGGGCACGGTGCAGTACCAGATCGGTCAGCGGGTGATTCCCGCGTCGCGCACGACTCCGGAGTCGGTTGAGATCCAGGAAATGATGAGCCAGATGCTGCGCGCGGGTTGCGGCGGCGTGTCGATGGAAGTCAGCTCGCACGCGCTCGATCAATCGCGCGTGGCGGAGGTGGATTTCGACGTGGCCGTGTTCACGAATCTTTCGCAGGACCATCTCGATTACCACGGCACGATGGAGAACTATTTTGAATCGAAAGTTAAGCTGTTCAGCGCGTTGGGCACTGTCCGAAAGGCGGGCCGCGCGGTGGTGAATGCGGATAACGCATACGGTCGTGAATTGATCAAGCGCTTGGGTGGGGACCACGCCGTAGTCAGCTACGGCGTTTCAAGCGCGGCAGTCGTTCGCGCCGAGGACGTGCGCGTGTCGGCGGAGGGAAGTTACTTTGTCGTCAATGCGCCCCCGGGCAGTATCCCGATGTCACTTCCGCTGATTGGGCGCTACAATGTGTCCAACGCGCTGGCAGCTATCAGTGCAAGCCTCGCGCTCGGTATCGATCTCCAATCCATCGAGCGGGCCCTGGCGCGATTTCGACCGGTGCCAGGACGGGTCGAGACGGTGAACACCCGGGAAGGGTACGCTGTTTTCGTCGACTACGCCCACACCGCCGACGCGTTGCGCAATGTCCTTGTCACCTTGAGTGAGCTTACAAGGGGGCGGTTGATCGTGGTGTTCGGCTGTGGTGGCGACCGCGACAAGGGCAAACGCAAGCCGATGGGAGAGGCTGCCGGCGAACTGGCGGATTTCTCGATTCTCACGAATGACAACCCGCGGACGGAAGATCCCCGTGAGATTTTGCGGCAAATCGAGGAGGGGTTCTGGGCCAGCACGGTGCGTCGTTACCAGGTCATCGAAGACCGGCGCGAGGCCATTGAGCGCGCGCTCGACATCGCGCGACCCGGGGACACGGTGCTCATCGCGGGTAAAGGTCACGAGGCGTATCAGGAATTTGCAGACACGGTCGTTCCGTTCAATGACCGTCTGGTCGTGGAAGAATACTCCAACCTCAGTGGAACACGGTGGAAACCTTGCGTTTAGAACAGGTGGCAGAACTTTGTGAGGCGCGGCTGATTCGCGGCGATCCCAGCCGGGTCGTGGAACGGATCAGTATCGACTCACGCGCTTTGGGCCAGGGCGACTGCTTTGTCGCGCTGCGCGGCCAGCATTTTGACGGACATGAATTCATTTCGGATGTGGCCCGATTGGGGGCATCAGCGGCGGTAGTCTCGAATCCTACCCGTGCAATGAACTCGCCTAGTGCCTTGGCGCTTCTCCAAGTGCAAGACACCCTCACCGCATTGCACAAACTCGCAACGAACTACCGCCGACTCATGCCCCCAACGACTCGCATCGTCGCCGTCACCGGCTCCAGCGGAAAAACGACGACCAAGAAACTCATCGCCTCGGTACTCGGCGAGCGGTTCAGCATAATCGAAACCACTGCCAACCACAACAACCAGATTGGCGTGCCGCTCAATTTGTTGCGGCTCGATCCTTCGCACGACTTCGGCGTGTTCGAACTCGGCACAAGCCGTCCTGGCGAAATCGCCGTGCTCGCCGAGATGGCCAGACCCGACATGGGTGTGATCACTAACGTGGGTCTCGGGCACGTGGAGTTCTTCGGGGATGAGGCCGGCGTGGCAAAGGAGAAGGGCGCCCTGCTCGAGGTGTTGCCGCGCAACGGCGACGGCCTCGCAGTGCTGAACGCCGATGACCGGTGGTGCCACGAACTACGAGCCCGTACGAATGCCACAGTCGTAACGGTCGGCATTGACAACTTTGCGGACATCCGCGCCAGCGACATCAAGATCAACGGGGACGTAAAATTCCGGCTCAATATCGCCAAGAAACGCGAAGACGTAATCGTCCGTCTGAAGACGCTGGGCCGCCATCAAATCTACAACGCGTTGGAAGCGGCTGCGGTGGGCTATTTTGCCGGCATGGATCTCGATGAGATCCGCAACGGTCTGGAGAGCTTCGTGCCGCCGCCGTTGCGGATGCAGGTGGTCGAGCGCCAGGGGGTGCGGTTCGTCAACGATTGCTACAACGCCAACGTGCCGTCGATGA
>JBGOTY010000040.1:0-15678 GCA_041476745.1 Verrucomicrobiia bacterium
CGAGACCGATCCAAATGCTGGGAATAACAGCGCAGTGACCAGCAGTGTCGTCGCTCCGCCGTTTACCGTTGCCTCCAACCCCAAAGCGATCACCGACGTGCACGGAGGTACTACCAATACAGTGTCGGTAACACTTCGGGGGGCTGGTACAATGGAGGTGCGCTTGCTCGGAGGCGATGCAGGCCCGATTGATTCCATTGTGCTGGCGGGCACCGATAACTCCAGCAGCCTTACGATTCAAGTAAAACGGGGTCCACACGGCGATGGGTTCGTGAATATTGGCAGCATCGTTGGCAGTGGCAGTCTTCGATCAATCAATGGCAAAGCCCTGAACGTGACCGGAGCCGGCATTCAGTTGGGAGGCAGTTTGGGTACCCTCAACGTCAATGCTCTGCACAACAGCTCGCTCAGGGTCGGCGGACAGATTAAACTGGCGAACGTGCGAATGTTTACCGCCAGCATGATCGTCGCCACACAGGTTGGCTCGGTCAGAATTGGCACGATTCCGACGACCGACAACGGCGGACAAGAGTTTGGTGTTCTGGCCGGGCAAGCCAAAGGCACGGTGTCGGTAACCAGCCCGCGGTTGAGGTGGAAAATCGCCACATCGCCTGATCAACACTTGGGTGATTTCCACGTGAAACAGTGATTCCAGAAGAAATGGCCGATTGGCGTATCGAAACTGGGACTCTTATATCAAAATGACGATCTTTAAGTTTGCCTCGATGAGTACCTCGATTGACGGAATTCACAGGAGTGGAGATTTCTTGTGTGAACGTATGGAGGATGGAGAATGAGATTTTCAGGATGTCGTTTCTGGTCACTGGTGGGCGCGATTGCGTTCTCGATCGGATTTGCCCTGCCGGCCGGGGCCGCTGCCAGTGCCAACGCGAGTAACAAGGTCATTATCTATCCGGGCCCCAGCGATTCGATCGATCGACTCAAGCAGCAGGGCATTGAGAAGGTGGACAACTACGGGTCGTACTGGGTGGCCGAGGTTGGCGACAAGGACCTTGCCAAACTGAAGGCGACGTTCGGCAACCGCGCGGTGCCGGCAAATGACCTCAATCATATCGAATTGCGAGCCGCTTCGATTGACACAACGGGCAAGGAACCGGCGGTGCGCGAAGGCATGGAACAGGTCGAAACCCCGGGGCGGCGTCTGCGGATTGTTCAATTCAAGGGACCGATTCAGCCGGAATGGCTGACGAAATTGCAGAGTGTGAACGGGGCCAAGGTCATCAACTACGTCCCGAACAATGCCTATCTGGTGTTTTTGGACGCGACAGCGGAGAGGGAAGTCAGGGCGTTGCGTGAGCCGGCCGGGCCGGTTCAGTGGGTGGTAGCCTATCATCCGTCATACAAGCTCACGCCGGCGCTGCAACACGCCGATTTTACCATGGATGTGAATGTGGCGGTGGTCGATGCACCCGAGAGCGAGACAACGTTGGAATTCATCCGCTCCTTTGCACAGGAAACCAAGCCTTCCGCAACCCGGGTTCTCAATCAGCGCGTGATCAGCGCGCGCATCGACGCGACCGCGTTGAGCGAAATCGCCCGGATGCCCGAAGTGCTCTGGATCGACCCCATCAATCGAATCCGGCCGATGGACGAGGTCCAGGCATTGATCCTCGCCAGCGACACCAACAGCCCGGGGCCGGGGATTGGCGGGCCGCTGCCGCCGGCATTGGGCGGCCAGCATTACCTCGACTTTTTGACCAGCGTTGTCGGTGGTGGAAGCGCGAACTTTACCAATCCTCTGTCCTATCCGATTATCGATGTTGCGGACTCGGGGTTTTCTGCTGGTTTCCCGGGCATCTTCGATTTCTTTCAACCGAGTTTCGGGCTCCGCATACTCTACGCGACTTACGATGTCAGTTGCGGTGCGTATAACATCGCGAAGCAGACCGGCGCCGGCGGCCTGGTCTGCGTTGCGGAGATTAAGCTGGGGGGTGGGGACGATACCCTGTCTTTCGGGCATGGCACGGCCATTGCCTCGATCATCAGCGGGTTTAGCACCAACTCCGCGAATCAAGATCCCAGTGGATTTCAGTTTGGGATGGGCGTGTCACCGTATGGCCTGATTGGTTCCACGCGAGTATTCTCGCCGTTTATCGTCGTCGATGACGGGCCGACGTGCCTGTACCACGTCGACGACAATTTTTGCGTGAACAATTTCCCGCAACTTATCTTTAACGAATATGAAGTCAGGGCCCGCATCTCGAACAATAGTTGGGATGAAGGCCTCGTGTTTGGAAGCGTGGCGAATGCGAATGCCGGCCTCTACAATGCGACCTGCCAGCAGTACGACACCGGCGTCAGGGATGCGCAACCGACCGGATCGACGAATACACCGTCACCGTTCCCGCTGAACCAGGAAATGATCACGGTGTTTGCCAACGGCAACGCGGGCAACGTGGGTAACGTGGGGGGATTCGGTGACACCACACTGGCGCCGCCGGCCACCGCCAAGAATGTCATTTCCGTCGGGGCGACGACGAGTGTGCGCATGGACGGCTCAGGCTGCGAGCCGAATTTGTTTCAGAATAACTCCTTTCAGATCGCGCCATACTCGGCCTTTGGCCCCACGCAAGACGGAAGGTTCAAACCCGAGATCATGGCCCCGGACACGACGATCTATGGAGTAAACAGTACCTTCTGGACTAATGCTGCTACCGGAACCGGCGGATTGGAGGGGGATGCAGTTCCACCGCAGATCCTGGGACTTCCGTCAGATACCAACAACATCTACCTTTGTGGTTCAGGACCGGACAGCTTTTTCACTCAAATACCCACCCCGACAGCTTTCAACGGAGTTCGCGGGACGAGTTTTTCCGCGCCGGCGATCTCGGGAGGGATCCAGCTTTTGTGGTGGTACTTCCAAAACCGGCTGACCGATGAACTGGGCACGCCGTTGTTGCAACCCAGCCCGGCGATGGCCAAGGCGTACCTGTGCAATTCGGCCCGCTACCTACCCTTCACCAATCCGCAAACCCAGGCACTGGACACTCTGCCCTCGATTGCGCAAGGCATGGGCATGATGGATTTGCAGAGGATGTTCGACGGTGTTCCCCGCGTGATTCGTGACGAATCAACGCGACGGGCGATCGACACGCCGCTGATCACGACCAACCCCGTCCCGCAGCAGACGTTCTTCAGCCAATCCGGCCAAAGTTACCTGGCGAGCGGACAAGTCTTCGATCCCACGAAACCTTTCCGAGTCTCACTGGCGTGGACGGACGCACCGGGCGTCCCGGGCGCGGGCAAGCAACTGGTCAACGATTTGAACATGGAAGTCACCATCATGGGCCAGACCTACAAGGGCAACGTGTTCTCGGGCCCCAATTCCGTTCCCGGCGGCACCGCCGACAGCCTCAACAATATGGAGAGTGTGTTCCTGCCGGCGGGCCAGACCGGCACGTGGAGCGTGGTCGTCCGGGCAGCCAACATCGCGGGTCAGGGCGTGCCCAACGTCGGCAGCAGCCTCGGTCAGGATTTTTCGCTCGTGGTCTATAACGTCGCATCCACCAATCGGTCCGATGTTCCCAATCTGTCGACGAACAATTCATGCGGGACCGCGGTGGTCATCACGGACGACTCGTCCAGTTTTACCAACACCCTGAGCACGACCGGACCCAACGCGTATCACAGGGTCCACCCCAGTCCTTCGGCAGCCGTTGGCGGCGCCGAAGAATTCTTCAAGCTCACCAACCCGACGCCGGGTTCTGCGTTCACGATCAGCACGACCGGGAGCAGTTTCGACAACGTGTTGTCCATCTGGAGGGTGCAGGTCGTCCCGCAAGCGGTGTTCGTCAGGGGCGAATGCGGAGCGCTCATCGAGGTGACCTCGACCAACGGCGGTACCTCATCGATGGTGACGTTCACGGCCGATGGATCCAATGACTATTATATCGTGGCAGAACCGCACAACGGCGGGCCGGGTGGCCTGCTCGTGTTGAATGTCAACGCCACTATTCCGACGATTGTGGTCACCCCCAGTTCGCTGGTATTTCCCAGTGAACCGGTGGGGCTCACCAGTGCCGTGCAGAACGTAACGTACCAAAACAACACACCGGTCAGCATCAACATTTCCACCGCCAGCATTCAAGGCTTGGATGCCGCGGACTTCATCATCGAATCGCAGAGTTGCGCGGGTGGCCCGCTGGCTCCCGGCAGGAACTGCAGCGTGAATATCGGGTTCTCGCCAACTACCAATGGAGTCAGGACTGCCCAGCTTGTCATCACCGACGACGCGACGGGCAGCCCGCGCATTGTGCCCCTGAGCGGCTTTGGCACGCCGGCGGTGCCGGTCATTTGCCTGAGTTCGGGCGCCGGCACGCTGGTCTTCTCCAACCAACTCGTTACCACGACCAGCACGGTGCAGAGCGTGACGATCACGAATTGCGGTTCCGCCGCGTTGACCATCTCGAGCGTAACCGTCACGGGTTTCGCGACGAATGACTTTTTGGTCACGCAGACTTGTACTAACGGGCCGCTTGCGCCGGGCGGCACTTGCGCGATCAATGTGGCGTTTGCGCCTCTGGCGGGCGGCACGCGGTCAGCGACCCTCGTGATCGCAGACGACGCTGCCGGCAGCCCGACAACGCTCTCCCTGACAGGTATCGGCACGGCGCTGTTGCCTGCGATTTGTTTCTCCAGCAGCTCGGTTGACTTTGGCAGCGTCGGCGTTGGTCTCACTGGTTCGGTCCAGAGCGTGACCATCACCAACTGCGGGACGGCGGCGCTGGTGATCAGCAATTTGACGCTCACTGGCGCGAATCCCGGCGATTTCATAACCAACTCCATCTCCTGTACATCCACTTCTTCTATTGCCACGGGTGCTACTTGCGTGGTCACGATGCAGTTTGCCCCGACCGCTGGCGGCTCACGATCGGCAAGCCTGGGATTCGTGGACAACATTTCCGGTAGCCCGCAACTGCTGCCGTTGATCGGCAACGGCGCACTTAGTCAGCCGGACGCCGCCATCGGCAAGACGCCCAACGTGAAGAGAATGGTTGGCGCTGCTATCATCAATACCAACGGTGCCCTGCAGGAAGTTAAACAGTTTATCCGCCGGGGTGCGCGCCGCCCGTTGCGGTTCTACGTCACCCTGCGGAACATCGGCTCGGCGCCCGACCGGTTTACCATCCAAGGTGACAGTGGTGACGCGCTTTTTACCGTGAACTATTTCCTGGGCTCGGTTGTCCGCGACAGTCTGGATGTGAGTCCGGCCGTTAAATCGGGTGTCTTTTCGAGCAGCACATTGGCGCCCGGGGCGATTACCAGTTCGGCCACCATGATTCGCGTCGAGGTTTTCGCGGCGAATAGGACCTTGTTGGGCAAAAACGTGCTGAGGACCTTCAAGCTGACATTCTCTTCCGCCAGCGACCCAACAAAAACCGATGTCGTGAAGGTCACGGTGAAAACGAGGTAGGCCACCGGCCGGACAACAAATGTCCCGATTTGGGTGATCGGAAGGAAGTCAGACTCGGGGCAACCTGAGGGTAGACTCTTCGGAATGAAAAACGTTTGAGCTATGAGAAGATTGGCTAGCATGAGGCTGAACCGTATCGCGAACATTCGGGCGTGTTTTCCCACAACCTGTGTGCTCGCTGTATTCCTGGGTATTTGTGGAATGGACTCCTCCGCGCAATCGCCAGTGCCATTTTACAGCAAGACAGAGTTGGCCCGGGCGGTGGCCGTTCAGCAAGCGAACCAGTCGGCGCTTCTCGCGGGCGAAGGCGTGTTCGGGGTCGGCATCGGGGAGACGAATGGGGCCCTGGCAATCACGGTCTTCGTCGATAATACGAATCGGGTAGCGCAACTGCCTTCCAGCGTGGACGATTTGCCAGTGAGCGTGCGTGTCGTGGGAGCAATCCACGCTCTCGCTTGCGGCGGGAGCAACCCCCAGCTTGCCTACCCGCTGCCCGTGCCCCTGGGTGTTTCTGGCGGGAATGTGCTTCTGGCTGGAGTGCCTGGTTCTTGTGGGAGCGGCACGATCGGGTTCAAGGTCCGCGACAATGCCACGGGACAGATTGGTTGGATTAGCAATAGCCACGTGGTTGGCCATGGCAACGATGGGTGTCCAGGCACGGCACCCGTTGGCACCCTGCAGTTTCAACCGGGTCCGGTCGATACGTCACCAGCATGCAGTGCCGGTCAGGACGTCGGCACCTTGAGCCGTACCGTTCCGATTTCTTTTGGCGGTGCTAATAATCTGGTTGACTGCGGTTTTGTGTTAAGTTCCGACGCTGAGGTTTCGTCCGACATTCTTAATCTGGGCCCCCAGGTAAACAATGTGGTGCCGGCTTTCGTGGGACAAGTCGTTCAAAAGAACGGGCGGACCACCAGTTGCACCGAAGGGACGGTCACGGCGATCAATGTGACAACGCCCGTCGCGTACGACACCGGCTGCGGGACAGCGACGTTCACCAACCAGATCATGGTTTCGCCGACCGCGCCCTCGACCGCGTTTGCTGCGGCCGGGGATTCTGGCTCGCCGATTGTCGATGCCAACAACAACGCGGTGGCGCTCCTCTTCGCTGGGGATGCTACTACTGGTACCGCCGTCGGCAATCCCATCGAGGCGGTACTCGATGCCCTGAATGTGTCGCTGACCAGCATGGCGAGTTCCCAGGTTGTTACCCGGACGTCCCGCTTCTGGTTTACGCATGGATTCTCGTCCGACACGAATTGCGCCACCTTGCTAAAGGCGATCACGTTCGAGGGGGGCGTGCTCGACCTTGGATTTGTCACCTTGGCCACGGCCAACCGTAACTCGGACAACGTCATTGACGCCACCGACGCCTTTATCGAAGCTCTGGGTTTTTACTGGAGAGGAACTGGCAGGACCGGTGAACCCAACGGGACGCAGAATCAGAAGTTGAAGTCTTCGGGTCTGTGTATTGCCCGCAAACAGTTGGCGGTTGAATTGATTGCCGCCATGGCCAACACCACGTTGCTCGGTACGTTTCCGCCGAATGCGACGTACGTGAATGGACACACGGTCACGAATTTCCCGGCCAACTTGATCTCGCAGGCCCGCGGGGTGGGAGCGGGCTTTGATATCACGGCCATTCGCAGCATGACGGCCTTCCTCAGGAAATTCAATAGCAGTGGCCAGACAAATGATCTACCGGCCGGGTTGGTCGAATGCTCGCCGCAAACGAGCAGGACATTGAAGCCGATTTCGCGGGATCCGATGATGCAGGATACGTGTCCCGGTGTAAACGGCACGTGTCTCGCTGCCAAGACGATCGTCTTTTCGGGCGTGAATCCAGTCTTCAAGGACTCGGTCAGTATCGCCAGTTTCCAGAACAGCCTGCCGATCCCGTCTTGCGGCACCGGCGGTCGCAACGCCGTGTGGCAGGTGAGCCCACCGGTGGCTGCTGTCGGGCGGCAGTTTAGTGTTTCCACATCTGGCAGCAATTTCGACACGCTGTTGACCGTTTGGTCGGGTACCTGCAGTAATCTAACAGAGGTCGGGTGCGCGGATAACGTCTTTGGCATTGGCGGGGAAACCCTCACGTTTACGGCGGATGGAATCAACACGTTCTTTATCGCCGTTGAAGGCAAGAATGGCGGCTTCGGCAAAGTAAAAATGTCAGTAACGAGTTTCTAATGAGGCGAATCGATTTGTTTGGGAAACCCAATATGAGAAGGATAGTGTTCTGGGGAGTGGGAACCCTGTTGGCGGCAGCTACGGCGCAGGCGGCACTGCTGACACGGGATCTTGGCCAGGGTGTCTCTCCACAAGATATGGTTAGCGCTCTCCTGGGCGGGGGGGTGTCCGTGTCCAACATCCAATATACGGGCGCAACCAATGCGTCGGGAGTGTTTTGCTCGGGCGATGGCATAATCGGATTTAAAACGGGGATACTCCTCACGAGTGGTAGTGCCGGCAATGTCATCGGTCCGAACAATTCCCCAGGCGCTACTACGGACAATGGGTTGCCGGGCGATCCGGACCTCACGGGGCTTGCCGGAATCGATACTTTCGACGCCGCCGTGCTGAGCTTCGACTTCGTCCCTGAATCCGATACAGTTCAATTCCAGTATGTGTTCGGCTCCGAGGAATACAATGAGTTTGTTGGCAGCCCGTTCAACGACGTGTTCGGCTTCTTTGTCAATGGTGTCAACTTCGCCTTGATTCCCGGAACGTCACTACCGGTGACGATTACCAACGTCAACAATGGGTTCTCCCCGGGTATAAGTGCCGGCCCTTGCATGAACTGCGCGTTTTATATCGATAATGTCAACGCTCATCTCAACACGCAACTGGATGGCCTGACGACCGTGCTCTCCTTCACCGCACCAGTCCTGGCCCATCAGGTCAATCACATGAAGATCGCCATCGCCGACGCCTCCGATCATGTCCTGGATTCGGCGGTCTTCATCGAGGCCGGCAGTTTGCGTTCCGGCACCTCGGCAACCGGCGCCACGCGAAACTCTCGTTTTTGGTTCACCCATGCCACGAGCGCCGATCCCACTTGCGCTACGTTGAGCAACGCCATCGCCAAGATCATCAATGTCAATTGCAGCGTCGTCCCCTTGGGATTCCTCGACTTGCCGCAGGGTTTTCGAAACAGTGACAATGTGAAAGATGCGGCCGATGCGACCATTGAGGCTTTGGGTCTGTACTGGCGCAGTATCAAACGAACGGGTGAAGTCGGCGGCACGCAAAGTCAGAAATCCCCCGCTTCCGGCGTGTGTTCCGATCGCAAGCGGCTGGCGGTAGAACTGATCGCGGCCATGGCTAATGCAGACTACCTTGGCACCGACCCGTCCGGGCAGTCTTATATCAATGCAGGCACGAATACGACGTTTCCATCGGACTTGATTACTCAGGCACAAACCGTTGCCGCGGGAGAAGATCTCAGTGCCCTTGTCAGCATGACAGCCCTCCTCAAGAAATTCAATGGCAGCGGCTTGACGAATGATCTCCCCACCGGCATTGTCGAATGTTCGGCGGTCAGCACCAAAGTGCTGAAGAGTCTGGCGCGCGACCCGACAACGCAAGCCACGTGCCCCGGTGTGAATAACAGTTGTGCGGCAGCGGCGACAGTGGCGTTTCCGAGCTCCGCGGGATCCTTCTCCAGTGCAGTATTCACCAAGTCAGTCAGCCTGAGTAGCTTCACGAACTCATTCCCAAGTCCAACTTGTGGCGTTGGTGGGCGGGATGCCTGCTGGAAGATATTACCGGATGTTGGTGTACTGAACCGCCCATTTACGGTCACAACGTCTCATGCGAACTTCGACTCCATGATTTCTCTCTGGGAAGGCAGCTGTAGCAACCTGGTGGCGCTCTCGTGTACAAACAAAAACGTCGGTATCACCGGCGAGACCCTCAACTTTCGGACGGATGGCACGAACACATTCTTCATCGTCGTCGAAGGTGCTGCGGGTAACTTTGGCAAGTTGAAGCTCACGATCACCAGCCCTTAGCGAGCGTTTCAATCGAAGCTTCGAATCTTTTTCTCGACGAAAGCACCACCGTCCGCCGGAATTGTCGCCAAGCCTTACGGGCGGGATAGCAACGTGGCAAATCTACCAAACTGTTCCGCGCGCGCGGGCTCGCGCTCGGTATAGATCGCGTGGAGATTGTTGCACATCCGCAGCAGGATGATTTGCGGCGTGGTCGGTGTCAGGAAAACGGGGTTGAACGCCACGCCCAGCCGTTTGCACAGTTCACGGCAATCATCTTCATCCAGCAGCTCGCCTTCATGGAAGGGATCGAAAAAAAAGCTCACGGTGGCTGACTGCCATTTGAGGAGGAAATGCGCCGGCATGTTGATGCCGATCAGCGGGATGCGCAGCCGCCGCGCCAGCAGCAGGTAGAGGACCGACAGGCTGATGGGAATCCCGATGCGGCGATCCAGGACGCGATTGAGATAGGAATTATCCGGGTCGTAGTAATCCTGCCGGTTGCCGCGGAAACCGAGCGTACGGAAAAGATAGTGGTTGCAAACCTCAATCGTGGATCGCGGTGTCTCGCGTCCAGTCAGCCGCTCGCGCAATTCCTGCGCCATCTGGTCGAGCCGGGTGCGATAGGCAACCTCGTCCATCTCGGGGTAGCGGGTCTTGGCCACCAGCCAGCACGCAACCTCCAGATCGAAATGGCTCCCGCACGTCGCGCAAAACTTTGCCAGGGCCTCCCACGCCGCGGTCTCGCGAAGTACGCGCAACATCTGTTGCGCGTTGCGTTGGGCCGCGGGTTCGCCATCGAGCACCACGGACTCCAGGAAGCTAATGCCTTCCGCGCCCCGCTCCGCCAGCTTCTCCTGCACCAACTGCAACTGGCGCGGGTCCTGGTCCGCCAACAGTTTGGCGAGGGCTTTTCGATCGGGTTCGCGCAGGGCCTTCATCGGTTGCATCTATGGAACATACCATCCCTCAAAACGGGATGGACTGCAACCACGTAAAAACCGGGTTCTCCAGCTGGAAACCGGGTGGGATGGGCGCTGTTTCACGAATTGTCTTTCAGGATCCAGGCCGCGGCGGCGCCAATATCCCCGGCCACGTGGTCGGGTTTGACCTCCTGTTTTGCCAGTGTCTCGCGACCCACGCCGGTGAGCACGAGAATGGTCGGTGCGCCCGCGTTAATGCCCGTCTGGATATCGCTGGAGCGGTCGCCAACCACGAAGCAGCGCGACAGATCGAGTTCGTACTCACGCGCCGCGTCGAGCAGAAACTTCGGCTTCGGTTTGCGGCAGTCGCAATTGTCCTCGGGGTGATGCGGACAAACGTAGTAACGATCGAAACGCACGCCGTTCCTGCCAAAATACTCGTCGAGGTGCGCATGGATCGCTTCGACAGCTTCACGGCTGAAGTACCCGCGTCCCACGCCGGACTGATTGGTGATGATAAACAGCTTGTAACCCGCCTGCTGCAGTTGCCGGAGCGCGACGGCGGCGCTGGGAATTACCTGGACGCGCCCGACGTCACCGACGTAATTCGAATCCTCCATGATCGTGCCGTCGCGGTCGAGAAAGACGGCGCGGTTGCATACGCGTTGACTCATCGTGAATGGAGCCTACCGAAACCGCCGCTCTTCGCCAAGAACGTTGTCAGCCAGCCAGTGCGCCAGCCCGGGCAGGCGCCGAACCAGCGGGATGATGGCGCGGGCCGCGCGTTCACGATACATCACGCGACGGAGCCACTCGTTCGTCTGTCCGCGCTGTTGGTAGAGCGCCGTAACACCCGCGGCGTAATTCCTTTCGGGTTGCAGGGGCTGGCCGATGGACTCCGTCACGATTTCCGCCGTCCGCAGGGCAAAGAGGATCCCCTGGCCCGTGAACGGTTCCATCACCCGCAACGCGTCGCCGACAAGGAAAACACCATTCCGGGCCGGGATGTTCATTGGCCCCCGTAACGGATGCGCGCTCTGCAGCGGCTCAAGCGGTTCGGGCTCAATGCCCAAATTGCGGAAATGCGGGTTTTGCTGAACGGTGTGCCCGAAGAGCGCCTCGCAATCGTTGTGCAACCGCGCCCCGCGCCGATCGGTCACGATACAGAGGTTCGCCCGTTCGGCATCCACGCGCACCACGCCGCAGTAACCGCCGCGAAAGAGATGAAGCTGGACGCGGCGGTCCAATGCCGGGGGCGCGCGGAAGTGCGCCTGGAAAGCGATGTGACCGTTACCTTGCAGGGGCTTGCGAACGAGGCCCGCGGTCCGCGCCGCCATCGAGTGTCGCCCATCGGCGCCGACAATGCCCATCCTCGCGCGATAACATCCTTTGCTGGTGAGCACCCGCTTCTCCGAAGTTATTTCATGGAAGGTTTCATTCTCGAAAACCTGCACGCCGCAGGCTCTGGCGTGCCCCAACAACACCTGGTCGAACAAGCTCCGACGAATGGCAGTCGCCCCGCGCGGCAGGGGAATGTTGACTACCCCGCCAGCCTGTGCCGCGAACAACGCGCCCTCAATCTCATGATGCGGCAGTGCGCGGATTCTTTCGGCGGCACCAAGTTTTTCGAGCACGGGCCAGCAGTTGGGGTTGATGACATCCCCACAAACTTTATGACGCGGGAATTGGGAGTGCTCGAAGAGCGCCACGCGCAAGCCACGCTGAGCGCACAACGCGGCAGCGGTCGCGCCACCCGGCCCGCCGCCGATCACCATCACGTCGAAGTCACTCATGACGAGCGAGGATAATGCTGGCGTTGATGCCGCCGAAACCGAAGCTGTTGGAGAGAATGCAACTCACACGCGCATTGCGGCCCGCGTTGGGAATGCAGTCGAGGTCGCACTCAGGATCCGCCTGGGTCAGGTTTAGCGTCGGCGGCAGGTAATTGTGTTCCAGCGCCAGGCAGCAAATGGCGATCTCGATCGCTCCCGAAGCGCCGAGCGGATGGGCGTGGAACGGTTTGGTGGAACTGACCGGAATCTGTCGGGCGCGGGCGCCAAAAACCTGCTGGATGGCCAGCCTCTCCGCGGCATCACCGAGCGGCGTGCCGGTGGCGTGGGCGTTGATGTAATCGATGTGTTCGGGCGAAACGCGCGCGTCGGCCAGCGTGTCGCGGATGCAGCGCGCCGCGCAAGAGCCGTCGGGGCGGGGCGCGAGCATGTGGTGGGCATCGTTATTGCAGGCGTACCCGAGGATTTCGGCGAAGATGTGTGCGCCGCGCGCCAGCGCGTGGCCTCGCTCTTCCAGGATAAACATCGCCGCGCCTTCACCCATGACAAACCCGTCGCGCGTGGCATCGAAGGGGCGACAGGCGCGCGCGGGGTCGTTGTTCCCTTTGCTCATCGCGTGGAGCACGTCGAAGGCGCCGAAGGTGAGCGGCGCCAGCGGCGCTTCGGCTGCACCGGCGACCATCGCCAGCGCGCGACCCTCCTGGATGTGGCGGAATGCTTCCCCCAGCGCAATCGCGCCCGAGCCGCAACTATTCGAGTTGGTGTTGCCCGGGCCGGTGAAACCGAGTTCGATGGCGACGTGGGAGCCACCCGAGCCGCCGAATACGAGGAATGCGAGCGCGGGATTCACGGCGCGGATTCCCTGACGCATGAATAACTCATGTTGGTGCTCGGCCAGGGCGACGCCGCCGAGCGCCGTGCCGGTGCAAACACCCATCTGCGGATAGGGTGGTTCGCCGTGGCAAAGAGGCAGGCTGCCTTGTTGCGAATCTTCGAACGCCATCTTCGCCGCGACCAAGGCGAACTGCGCGAAGCGATCCAGCCGTTTCACGCGTCGCGCAGGGAAATACGCCAGCGGATCGAAATCATTCACTTCGCCAGCAATCTGGGATTCGAACAACGAGGCGTCGAAGCGCGTGAGGCGCCGAATTCCGGACTCACCGCGCAGGATTCCGCGCCAGAGCCCGTCCCGGCCGCAGCCGATGGCGGTAAGGGTTCCCATTCCGGTGATGACGACGCGCTGGTGTGGCATGACTCCTTAAGATACGAGCATTCAGGCACTGTTCTGTTCCAGATATTGTTTGAAATGCGACAAGGTGCGTGTTGCCACGGGCCGGATGAACATCTCCCCCAACACGTAGTGCGCGAACCAGCGACCGATGGCTGAGGCGCGATCCAGTTCATGGGAGATGGTGATCCGCACGCCCTCGGGCGTGGGCGTGTACGTCCACAGCACCCGCATCCCGCGCGTGAACGCTTTGAGGTGCTCGAAATGCAGTTCGTGCGCCTTCAGATCAACCTGGAATCGGGACGTCCACTGGATCGGCAACCAACCGCGGCGCGCGGCCATTTTTATAATCAGACCGTCGTCGCCAACCCTGAGGATGCGAATCCAGCGATAGTGCGGGAGCACCGTGGGCCAGAGCAACAGGTTGGCCGTGGTCTCGAAGACCTTTTCGAGCGGGGCGTTGATGAGAATGGAATTCTCGGTGCGAACGCTCATTTGCGCCCCGCCAGCGCCATGCGAAAGAATGGGTGACGGCGGATCGTGAAGTGGTTCATACCCGCTCGCGCGGCCATCGCGCGCCATTCGGCAATGGTAAAGGCGCGTTCGCACGAGGCGGGTGCGTCGAAGCGCGCGATGGGGTTGGTGATAATCGTGTGCGCCATAAGCTTGCTCAAACCAATTGCGAGTCGATTTCTCCGCAGGTCGTTGATGATCCAACCGCCGCGCGCAATATCGTGGATGCGTTGCAGGATTGCAACTGCATCCGACTCGGAAAAGTGGTGCAGTGCGAGCGAGCAGAGGACGACGTCGAAACTGGCGGCGGGATAGGGGAGCGCGAGGAGGTCCTGCTGCTCGATGCGAATCTCCGGCCAGTCGGCTGTATTTTCGCGCGCGATGCGCAAAATGTCCGGATGGCCGTCCACGGCGGTGATGGCCACGTCCAGCCGCTGGGATCGCGCCCAGGTGGCGATGGCGCGGGGCACATCGGCTGCGCCCGTAGCGAGATCGAGAATCGTCAGCACTTTCGTTGTGCAGAGAGAGTCTGATAGCTTCCGCAAGTAAAGCAACGGGATGCGGTAGCCGCCGAGATAGCGGTTGATATCTTCGAGCACGCGGAGGTCGGCGCGGAGGAGTTTCTCCTCGTTACCGGGGCGGTCCATGATCTCGGGGACCGTGGGGTCAAAGAGTCGCGGCGGAACCAGCAGGCTCATGGTGATGTCAGGGCGACGACGGCGAACATCCGTCCGGTTTGTCCTTTTTCAGCCCGGTAAGAAAAATAGCGGTCGAGATGGCAGGCCGTACAGACGCGCGGGTTGTGGACGTCACTCACACCCGCCTGGCGCAATTGCTGTTCAAGATGGCTCCAGAGATCCATTTCGTAATGGCACGGCCCGATGGAGGGACTGATGAACGAGGTGCAATCGGCCGGATTCGTGCCGAATTTCTGGTGCATGGTCGCCACGGTGCTGCCCACGATGTTGGCGATGGTTCCTTTTTTGCCGGAGTGCACCAGGGCGATGGCCGGCGTCCGCCGGTCGACGAGGAACACCGCGGCGCAGTCCGCGCAGCGAATGACCAGCGGCAGATTTCTTACGGATGTTGCCAGCGCATCGACCAGCGGCACGCGCTCACCGGTGGTTTCAAAGATGACCGCCACGCCACTGCCGTGCGTTTGTTCGGCAGAGGCAAAGCGGGCCGGGGAGAATCCCAGGGCCGCGAGCACGCGGCCTTCAAAATCGTCGGCCTTCGTGTCCTCGGTCGTGCGCAGTGTGAGCGCGTGGGTGATGAACGGGAGTTGGCGCAGCGGCGCGAAGGTTTCGAACTGCATGGATCAATTGGCCACGCGCACCGTCATCCCGGTGACCCGCTCGAGCGTCGCGATGGCGACATTGTAATCGTGGAGCGCCTGGACCTCATTGGAACGGGCGTCGCTGAGGGCGGTCTGGGCGCTGAGAACGTCCAGCTGCGTGCCGGTGCCGGCGCGGAACCGGGCTTCGGCAAGCCGCAGGCTTTCCTCGGCCTCTTCCACGGTTTTCTTTTGGGCTTCGATGAGTTCGAGGGTCTGGAGATAATCGGAGTAGGCCTGGCGCACTTCGAGTTCCACCTGGCGACGCGTGTCGGCGTAGTCGAGGTTCGCCTCCTCGAGTAGTGCGCGCGCCTCCGACACTTTGCCTCGAGTGAGCATGCCGTCAAAAAGCGCCCACGTTACGCTGGCGCCGGCTGTCCAGCCTTCCCGAGTAACATCAGGGTCGTTGGCAAACGTATTGTCATGCCAGCCATAGTTGCCGAATACAGAAGCCTCCGGTTTGTAGCC
>JBGOTY010000041.1:0-15670 GCA_041476745.1 Verrucomicrobiia bacterium
GATTTCCGCGACCATGGTCAGTCGTGTGTACGAGGGGCTGTTGGAGTACGCCTATCTCGACCGGCCATACCATGCGGAACCGCGGCTCGCCGAAGCCCTGCCGGAAGTTTCCACAGACGGGCTCACGTACACGTTCCACATCAAGAGGGGTGTCCACTTCAGTGACGACCCCTGTTTCCCGGGCGGTAAAGGCCGGGAAGTAACGGCGGACGACTTCGTGTACTCGTTCACCCGCGTGCTTGATCCGAAAGTGGAATCAACCGGCGATTGGATTTTTGTCAATCATGTGGCTGGCGCGAAGGAGTGGGTGGCGAAAGGCGATTCAACCGCAAAGATACCTGGCTTTGTCGCAGCGGACCGGTACACGTTACAGATCAAATTGCGGCGGCCATATCCGCAATTGATCTGGGTGTTGACGATGTCGTACGCATTTGTGATTCCGCACGAAGCGGTCGAGTATTACGGCGGAGAATTTCGGAGCCATCCGGTCGGCACAGGCCCGTACGTACTGAAGGAATGGCGGTTCAATTATCGCGTCGAGTTCGTTCGCAACCCATCGTTCAACGGCCAGACGTACCCGACCACTGGCGAACCCGCCGACCGCGAAGCGGGATTGCTCGAAGACGCGGGCAAGCCGCTGCCGCTGATGGATCGGGTGGTCGATTATGAGATTCAGGAGTTTTACACGGTCTGGCAGATGTTCCTCGGTGGGCAACTCTCCTCGACCATCATCAGCAAGGATTACTTCGAGAAAGTCATTAATCCCCAACTCGAATTGTCCGACGCGTTGAAGAAGCGTGGCATACGCCTCTACAAAACGCCGGAGATGGACTTGTGGTATATCGCGTTCAATATGAAAGACCCGGTCATTGGCGCATCACCTGACCCGGTCATCAACGAAAAACATAAAAAGGTTCGGCAGGCGTTCGCGCTGGCCATTGATGTGGATACATATTGCTCGGTCATCAGCAACAATCGGGACACACCGGCGAACACCATCCTGCCGGCCGGCCTCGCTGGTCATACGGAAACTCCGTATGTCTACCGGTTCGATCGCGCCCGCGCGAAGCAATTGCTCGCCGAAGCTGGATATCCCGATGGACGTGACGCCAATGGACGCCCCTTGCGCCTGACGATGATCAGCTCAGGCGCGGGCAGCACGGAAGTGCGGCAGCAGGGAGAGTTCTTGGTTGAGCAATTGCACGCCATTGGTGTGGAACTCATCTCGCAACAGTTGAGCTTTGCGGAGTATCTGCGCCGCGAGCATGACGGCGAGATGCAGGTCATTTATGCCGGTTGGATCGCTGACTATCCCGACGGCCAGAATTTTCTCCAATTGTTGTACGGCCCGAACAAAACTCCCGGCGTCAATTTTTGCAACTATCAGAACGACGAATTTGACCGGCTCTACGAAAAGATTTTGACGATGCAGGACTCGCCCGAACGGTCCGCGCTCTATGAGAGAATGTCGAATATTGCCATCGCGGACTGCCCGTGGGCACTGATGACGTATTCGCTGGCGTACGGATTGTTCCAACCGTGGTTCCAGAACTACAAGCCGCACGCATTCAAGTATCCAAACGCGAAGTTTTACAAGGTACTGCCACACTGACGCCATGGCTGCCTACATCTTTCGTCGCCTGATCTCCGTGGTGCCGATTTCGTTGGGCGTGCTCTTTGTGACGTTTCTATTGTTTCGCGTGATCGGCGGCAATCCGGCGTACCGAATCGCCGGCAAAAACGCGACGCCGGAAAAAATCGCGCAGATTACCCGTGACCGCGGTTATGACCAGCCGTATTTTCTAAACTTCAAGGATTTCCCCCGGCAATTGTTCCACGCGCAATTTCCCCGGCTCGTCCGCAGCATTTTGCGCGGCGACTTCGGCGAGTCGATTACCAATAAGATGCGCGTAAGCGAGTTGCTGCGCGCAGGGCTCGTGCCATCGTTGTGTGTAACGACACCGCTATTCATCCTGGATTTATGCCTGGCGGTGGGACTGGCATTGATGGCGGCCTATTTTCGCGGAACGTGGATCGACCGCTCGTTGGTGGTGGGAGCGGTCATGGCGATGAGCGTCAGCGAGATCGTGTACATCATGATCGCACAGTATTGGCTGGCCAGCGAATGGCGATTGTTTCCCGTCTGGGGTTTCGAAGGTCCGCAATATCTGGTCTTGCCGGTGCTCATCGGCGTTGTCGCCGGCGTGGGCGGTGGCGTGCGGTTCTACCGGACGGTCATGCTCGACGAAATCTACCAGGACTACGTGCGCACCGCGCGCGCGAAGGGCGTATCACCCCCGCGGGTCTTGTTCCATCACGTCTTGCGCAATGCACTAATCCCGATTCTGACCAATGTGATTGTCGCGCTGCCGTTCCTGTACACCGGCTCGCTGCTGCTCGAAAGCTTCTTCGGGATCCCCGGCCTGGGTCGGTTGCTCGTTACCTCCATCTCCAATGGTGATGAAGACATCATTTTCGCTGAGACATTTATCGGGGCCGTGCTGTTCGTCATGGCGAACACGGTCACGGACATCGCGTACACGTGGGCTGATCCTCGTATCCGATTGAAATAACATGAACACCCGAGCCGACAGACCGGAAAGTTTGTGGATGATTGCGTGGCAGCAATTGCGCCGCAACCGTCTCGCGATGGCGTGTCTTGCCATCCTGATCGTCTACACCGGTGTGTGGCTGTACGCCGAAGGCGCTTTCTGGTTCGCCCGGTTGCGCGACGTGACGCCGGCCTATCGGGTTTCCAACTATGCGATTCGGAACCAGCCGCCAAGCACCGCCCATTGGTTGGGTACCAATTATGCCGGTCGCGACAACTTTGGGCAGGTCGTACAAGGCACGCGCATCGCGTTTGAGATTGCGGTACTCACGTCGGTCATTGTCATCCCTCTCGGTTTTTTTCTCGGCGCGTTGGCGGGTTACTTCGGGAGAACCATCGACGCCGCGATCGTGTATTTGTTCAGCGTGGTCGGCAGCGTGCCGGATATCCTCCTCATCACGGCAATTTCTTACGTCGTGCGCGGTGTTGTAGAACGCAGCCCTTCCATGCAAACCGTCACACGGTATATCGACAGCGGATTACTCGCCGTATGTGTTGGCTTGGGCTTTACCGGCTGGGTCGGCCTGTGCCGAATCATCCGCGCTGAATACCTCAAACATCGCGAACGCCAGTACGTTCTCGCCGCGCGGTCACTGGGCGCGAGCGACATGGCCATCATGTTCCGCCATATCGCGCCGAACGTCTCACATTTGATTATCGTCAATTTCTCGTTGCGTTTTCCGGCGTTGATCCTAACGGAAGCCGTGTTGAGCTACCTCGGCGTCGGCATCGCCAACGAGCCAAGCTGGGGCGCGATCATCAACGACGCCAAGCAGCGCCTGTGGCTCGGCAACTGGTGGGAACTGGCCGGCGCGACGGCGGCGATGTTCTTTCTCGTGCTGGCCTTGAACCTGTTCGGGGACGCCCTGCGCGATGCGCTTGACCCGAAACTCCGAACCGCAGAAGCTGGGGTCGCATGAGTGCGTTACTGGATGTCCGGAATTTGCAGGTCAGCTTCTTCACTGACGAAGGTGAAGTGCACGCTGTCGATGGAGTGAGTTTTACGATCCAACGTGGCGAGACGCTTGCGCTGGTCGGTGAGAGCGGCTGCGGCAAGAGCGTCACGGCGCTTTCGCTGGCGAAGCTCGTGGCCACGCCGCCGGGTGTTTACAAGGGCGGTGAAATCCTCTTCGAAGGCGAGGACGTGCTGAAAATGGACAAGGAGCGGTTGCGCTCGATTCGCGGCGCGAAGATATCCTACGTTTTCCAGGAACCAGCGACGTCGCTGAATCCCGTTTTTCGCATTGGCTATCAAATCAAGGAAGTGCTCCAGCTGCACCGACGGAAGGACGCGACCGACGAAGAAGTCGTCCGCCTCCTCAAACTCGTCAATATTCCCGATCCAGACCGGCGTATGCGGGATTACCCGCACCAACTCAGCGGCGGTATGCAGCAACGCGTGATGGTCGCGATGGCGCTTGCCTGCAATCCCGCATTGCTGGTCGCCGATGAACCAACCACGGCGCTGGACGTCACCATCCAGGCGCAGATCCTCGACCTGTTGAAAGATCTCAAGAAGAAGATTGGCATGAGCATCCTGCTGATCACGCACAACCTCGGCATCGTCGGCGATCTTGCCGACAACGTCGCGGTCATGTATGCGGGACGGATCGTCGAGCAGGCGCCTGCGGCCACGCTCCTACAGAAACCGCTGCACCCGTACACGGTCGCGTTGATGCGCTCGATTCCCCAACTTGGTGCGCATATGGGGCGGCTCCATTCGATTCCCGGGTCTGTGCCGGACGCCACACGGCTGCCGGCGGGCTGCAAGTTTCAGGCGCGCTGCGACCGCGCGCAAGGCGACTGCACGCGTGACCCAGAACCGCAACTTGTCGAAGCCGACGGCAACGCGCGCCGCGTCCGCTGTCCCTACTGGGACAAACCGGATTTGAAGAGGACGATTCTATGAGCCTCGTCGAAATCAAAGAACTCAAAACACATTTCCCCATTTGCGCGGGTGTCTTGCAGCGCCCCATTGGCTGGGTGCGCGCCGTCGATGGGGTCAGCTTCGCAATCAACGAAGGAGAGACGGTGGGCCTCGTCGGGGAGAGTGGTTGCGGTAAAACCACCCTCGGGAGGACGATCCTGCGATTGATCGAACCCACGGCCGGCCAGATTTGGTTCGATGGACGCGACATCACCAGGCTCGACGGCGCGGACACGAAGCCTTTCCGTCGCAAAGCGCAGATGATTTTCCAGGATCCGTACGGTTCGCTCAATCCGCGCATGACCGTCGGTACCATCGTCGCCGAGCCCCTGCGCATTCACAAACTGTGCGCCAATAAGGAAGCCGAACGTGAACGCGTGGCTGAGTTGTTACGCTCCGTCGGTCTTTCTCCCGAACACGCCCGGCGCTACCCGCACGAATTCAGCGGCGGCCAGCGGCAACGCATCGGCATCGCGCGCGCGCTCGCCGTGGAACCAAAATTCATCGTGTGCGACGAACCAGTCAGCGCGCTCGACGTCAGCGTGCAGGCGCAGATTATCAACCTGCTCCAGGAACTTCAGGAAAAGCTCAATCTCACGTACCTGTTCATCGCCCACGATCTCGCGGTCGTCGAACACATCAGCGATCGGGTTCTCGTCATGTATTACGGCAAGCTCGTGGAGGAAGCCAGTGCCGAGGAGATTTACGCCCACCCCATCCATCCCTACACGCAAGCGCTCCTGTCCGCAGTCCCGACGGTTGACCTGGCGCAGAAACGCGAGCGAATCATCTGGCCGCCCGAAGGCACGACACCGGAACAGGCCCGCGCTTCGCTCCAAGAGAAGATGCTTGATCGACGCGAAGTGCGACCGAACCACTGGGTCTTGCAGGAAACCTCCTAATGCGGGATTCGTGCGGCCAGTTCTCGCGCCGCCGAACCGAGAAGTTCTTCCGCACGCGTCAGCGCCTCGTTCAATTCCATTCCCGGCTTCATTGTCGCCAGCGCCAACTCGATTCCCTCACGACGGTAAATTTCCTCGGAAACTTGTACACTGCCTGCCAGCACTGCCACCTTCGCCCCATGTTTCACTGCGAGTTTGGCAATGCCAGACACGACTTTACCCCGTAGCGATTGCTCATCGAATCGACCTTCACCCGTAACGACCCAATCGGCATCGGCAAGTTCCGCGTCCATTCCGCTCACGTGAATGACCGTCTCGATGCCCGGCGCGACCCGCGCGTCCATAAACGCCAGCGCGCCCCCGGCCAGGCCGCCAGCCGCTCCCGCGCCGGAAACATTTACGATGTCCCTGCCCAGTTGCTCCCGCACGAGCCTCCCCAGATGTTGCAACCCGGCGTCGAGCCGCTCGACCATTGTCGGCGTCGCGCCTTTTTGTGGACCGAAAATGCGAGCGGCACCGTCCTCGCCGCAGAGTAGATTGTCCACGTCGCAGAGAACTTCCACTGCCGGGGTTCGCAGTTTACCCGGACGTTCGATCCGCGCAATCCGCTCCAATTCCCCACCGCCAAAGCCAATCGGTTTCCCTTGCACATCCAGAAATTGCCAGCCAAGGGCCATCGCGGCGCCCACGCCGCCATCCACGGTGGCGCTGCCGCCGACTGCCAGCCAGATGCGCCTTGCGCCGTGTTCCACTGCCGCGCAAATCAATTCGCCGGTGCCATACGTGGTTGTGAGCAGAGGGTTCCGTTGCTCGGATTTTAGCAGGACCAAGCCACTTGCGTTCGCCATCGCAATGACCGCCGTAGCTTCTTTTGGCAACCAGGCATACCGGGCAGCACAAGACATCTCGGGAAGCGGGCCCATGACTGACAATGCGATCCATTTACCCCCGAGTGTTGTCAGAAGAACTTCGTCCGTCCCGTCACCGCCGTCGGCCATCGGCTTTGTTACGACGCGCAGTCCGGGTCGCACCGAGAGCAGCGCCTGGCGGACGATGTCACAGGCGCGCGACGCGGTGAGGCTGCCTTTGAACTTATCGAGCGCCACGACGATCTTCACGGTGCAATTATAAGACGGTAACGTCAGCGGCGAAACCAGTTAATCAGCCCGGTGAGAAAGTGTCTCCAGACTGCGCTTGTAAGCCAGGATTCCCTTGGCGATGGCTTCCGCAAGGCGATGGCGGTATTCAGGATTCATCACCTGCTGTTCTTCGGTCTGGTTTGTCAAAAAGCCACCCTCGATAAGGATGGCAGGGCAATTGGCGTCTCGCAATACCTCAAACCGCGCGCGCCGCACTCCGCGATCCGCCGCGCCGGTGGCACTAAGCGCCGCCGCATGTACACAATGCGCGAGCCAGACATTCCGTTCATCCCAACGGTTGCCTGTTTGCGCGTCGTTGCGGTGACGTGCGTTGGCATCATCTGTGGAAGCGCTGCCCGCGGGCGTGAGGCAATACGTTTCGATCCCGTTCGCCGTCGGGCCACCGGAGTTGAAGTGCATACTCACAAAGACATCGCCACCGTGTGCCAGGCAGAAGGCTGAGCGCCCTTCCAACGGTGTTGTGGTGTCGGAATCCCGCGTCAACAGCACCCGCACGCCAGCATCGGCCAACTGGTTGGCGACGTGGTGGGCGACGTCCAACGTCCATTCCTTTTCCACATGCCCGCTCAAACCACGCGCGCCGGTATCCGCGCCACCGTGACCGGGATCCAGAATGATCGTGTGTATCGACGCGTTCGCGGCCAACGGAGGCGGATGCAGAACGGGAGCGATGGTCTTACTCACATCGTCGGCGCGAATCCACAGGGCTCCCCGCTGCGCGAAAACCGGCGCGCTTAGCCAATGGACGACCCCGTTCAGATGGATATCGCGATGATCCACTTCGATTGCGAGTTCGGTAGTGCCGGTCCGATATTCGGCGTGGCGCGCATCCCGACTGTGGTCGCGCCCCAATTCATAGGCCGATGCCAACTGGCGGACAGCCACATACTGGCTGCCGGCGAGACGATGTTGCGGGACGATTTGTGGGTCCGTGTTCGCCCCGAGAGCGGCGTACGCGAGGACCGAGACAATCAGTGCACGTGGCCGTTGCATCGGCAGAGGCGTCGGTCTTTCCACAGGGCATAGGCCATTAACAACGGTCCGGCAATGACCAATGCCTGCGCGAGAAAAGGGCCAAGTTGAAGTGCGGCAAACCGGCCTGTGGCATTCATGATTAAACCGGCCAGAACCAAACAAAGTGGCATTGCATCCCGATGATGCCGCAGGCTGAGCAGGCAACCACCCAAACCAAACACCGCCGCCACGCCAAGCACGAGCGCATCCATGATTCGACTCCAGTGCCTCCACGACAACAGTATGGGGAAGGAAATCATCACGATGGGCATCACCATACAATGCACGGCGCAGGCCGCGGACAACCAGATTCCCAACCGGTCCAGTTTCGCATGAGTGTGGGGCGCCGGATCAGGACAACCAGGCGGCTTCAGGGAAATGCGCGCCGTTTCCGCGCAAGGTTTGTACACGCTTGGAGTTTCCGCGTTCATCGCGCGTCGATTTTTTCCGCGGTGAGCACGTAGAGGCTGACCAGATAACCATCCTGCTTGGTTTCTCCCACATTGAATTGTCCGCGGATACGGATAACGTCGTCATAGAATTTCGTGGTCTGGCCCGGGGGCATTCTTACCACGACGATGTGATTCACGGCCGGCGGCTGGCCGTAGCAGCAACCCCACAGCGACGGAACGAGGAGGAATTGCGTGATGTTCTTGACCTCGGTCAGCGGCATCATGAAGCCAACCATCTCCACGTTCTTTTTGTCCAGCGCCTTGATGAAAGCCGGAATCGGCGTCTTGCCTTCCACGTACGTCCAGCTTTTCAAAGTGTCGAACTCCAGTTTCTTATACCGTGGATCAACGTCAGCCGGAGTCGGCGCACCGTTCGCCACCTCCAACTTCGCTTGCTTTCTCTGCAGAAGCTGTTGCTGAAGCATACTGGCTAAGCCGGGCAACAGGAGCAAACCTATCACCGCAGCGCCCATACCGAAGGATTTCAACTGCTGTTTTTTCATCGCAATGATCATGGACAATCGTTCCTAACTACTTGGCGCCAGATTCTTGGCCACATCGGTACGGTAGGCGCCCCATGCCGGCCCGATCCCGCTGATGGCACCCAGCGTAACTGCTACAGTGAGAACATACCACTCCAGCGGTTGCATGTGAAATGCAGGAATTACAAATCCCGACGCCCGGTAAAGGGCCCCATTTGCTGCCGCCACAACCATATGCCCCCCCAAGAGGCCAGCCGCCGCGCCCACCACGCAAATGGTCATGGCCTCCAGCAAGACAATGGAGAAAATCGTTGCCCGCCGCGCTCCCAGCGCGCGCAGAATGGCGATCTCACGCCGCCGTTCGCTCATCGAGTTATAGATCGACACGGCAATCGCCACACCCGCGACGATCAGGACCAGAATTGCCTGGGCAAAGAGCAGACGATCAATATTGCCAACGATATCAAACAACTTGCGAATCTCCGCCGCCGGAAATGCCGCCATCGCATCCTGACGATCGTTGATCTCGCGATACAATGGGAACGCATGGATCGGGCTGCGTAATTTCAGCACGATCGAGGAAACCTGGCCCGGGTCCGGATCATTGTCTTTCTCCTCCACCTTCGCTGGCACGGTTGGCGTCCGGATTTCGTGCCCTTCGATGTGATAAAAACTATCGAGGTTGATGTAGATCGCCCGGTCGGCGGCGGTGCGCGTTGGCGCGAGAATGCCGACAACCGTCCACGGATTCTCCGTGTGTTCCTTCGCCTCCGCCGACGGTTGCACACCGTGTGCGGCGATGAACGTCTGGCCGATTTGCAAACCCGTTTCTCGGGAGACAGTCGAGCCAATCACCGCCTCGAATGGGCGGTTCTCCGACGCGTGTTCCGGTGCGGTCACCGGTTTGATGTCTTCGCCACGCTCCCGGGCCTCTCGCTCCTTTGCCCGTTGCTCGGCTTCCTGAAACGCACCCTTCAAGGCCGCTTCGGAAAAGGTGAAGATGCGGCCTGCCGCCAATTCTGGTTTGCGTCCCGGTTCAAATTCGAACTCTTTGAAAAACGCGTCGGTGGTGCCGACGATGCGGAAACCGTGGAAGTTGTCGCCGACCGAGAACGGCACGGCGAGCTTCACGCGCGGGTCGGCGTGCAACTGCTCGAATAACTTCCAGGAAATGTTCCCCGGTGAAATATCGAGGTTGTACACCGTGTTGAGTACCAACTGCAGCGGGCTGCCCTTGGCGCCCACGACCATTTCGTAGCCGAGCGTCCCCTGCTCGAACCGCTGCTGCACCCCCTGCTTGATCAGCACAATCGCCACCGCCAGGGCCACACCCAGCGCCACCGACGTCCCCGTCAGCCAGGTGGCCAACGCGCGCTGGCGCATGTTCTTGATCACGATTTTCATCAAATTCATCGCAAGTCCTCCAAACGAACTACCCTTTCAAAGTTCTTCATCACTTGCGGATCGTGAGTAACCAACAGTAGCGTGTGATTGCCTTCGGTACAAATCCGGCGAAGCAAGTCCAGCACCACCATGCCGTTCTTCGCATCGAGACTGCCGGTGGGTTCATCGGCCAACACCAGCGGCGGCGTGTTGACCAGTGCGCGGGCGATGGCCACGCGCTGCTGTTCGCCGACTGACAACGCGCGCGGCTTGTGATGCAGGCGATGTTCGAGGCCGACGCTCTTTAACAGTTGGACTGCGCGGTCCGCGCCGCCATTGCCACCGCCAAACATCTGGCCCAGCAGCACGTTTTCCAGCGCGGTGAACCCCTGCAGCAGGTTGAATGATTGGAATACGTACCCGATGTTGGCCGCGCGAAATCGGTCGCGCGCGGCTTCACTGAGTTTGGTCGGGTCCGTGCCGTTGACCACGATCTCACCCTCGTCCGGCAACAGGATGCCCGCGATCAGGTTCAGCAACGTGCTCTTGCCCGAGCCGCTCTCGCCCACCAACACCGCTTGTTCGCCCGCGCCCAGTTCAAACTGTCGCAGGCTGATTACTTCCAGCAGATTGCCGTCCGCTTCGCGGAAGCGTTTGCGCACATTGCGCAACGCCAGCACCGCTTTCGTTGATTGCTCCATGATATTTCTCTTCCCGCTATCGAAAATAAGTTGCCCCGACCAACAATGCAGGCCGGGAATTCCGTCCAGATAAGCAACACAACCAGACTATGCCGAGGCGGCAGGCGGAGCGCGGCTGGGCGAGAACGAGAAGGAAGGGGCGGAATACGACGTGAATTCAAAGATCGGCAGCGGGGTCTCCACGACACAGCCGGAAATGAGCGGTACGATATTCGGAACATCCATGACCGCGTTGAGTTGCCACTCGCAAGCTGCACAATCCCCTTGCCCGCGGACATTCTGCGTGTGGTGTTGGTGCACCGCACCAATCACCAATGATACGCAGAGGTAAACGAGCAGAACGACAACAGTTGTAAAGCGGTACTTCATGTGAACACAAGTACTTTGGCGGCAGCCGGCGCAAAAGTCAAATCTTTGCACGGCAGACGGCAACCCCGTGAACCGCGTCGTTTCGTTGGCAATCACCAGGCGGTTTTCCTGTTCTTGTTAGAACGCATACCCGAGCGAACCGAAGATGCCGCGGCGCATCCCGAATTGAGCGGCGTTGACGCCGACGCCACTGCCATTGCGCAGTTCGTAAACGTTGTCAGTCACGTTCACGACATCCACGCGCGCCTTCAACGCCCGATTCTTGCCGACGTTGAAGCTTTGCTCAACACCGAGGTTCACCGAGTAGTAGGCCGGAACGGTCGCGCCGTTGGGAACGCCCGGCGCGTCGGTCCTCAATCCACTGCCGTAAATCGCGTCCGCATAGGCCCGCGTACTGCCGATGGACTCTCTCCAAAGGTAAGACACGCCGAAGGAGCCGCTCACCGTCTGGTCGTGGTCCAAATAGATCCAATGCGTTTTCACGTAAGCCGCGTCGCCCGGATCGAAGAGGAACTGCGACGAACTCCAGTCTTTGCCCTGCGCCCTGGAAACCGCGACGTTGGCGTACATCGACAGCCCGTTGGTGATGTATGACGTGCTGAACTCCACCCCGTAAATCCGCCCTTGACGATAATTGAACGCGGAAGGGACAAGCGACTGTCCAAACAATCCATCATCGAGTTGGTTGTGGGCGTACTTGTAATAGCCATCCACGCCCCATTGCAATGGGGGCAGCAATTTCTGGCTGATCCCAGCGTCGAAATAACTCGCGCGCTCGGCTTTGACCGGACTGTCCGGCGCATTCGGGCCGGCCGGAGATTCGTTCGACGTGCCGTCAAATTTATTCACGCTGCTGCCGGACACTGCCTCAAGCGGCGGCGGCGTGAAATAACGGGCGTATCCCGCGTGCAACGTCGTCGTGTCTGTGACTTGATAAATGAGGTTCGCGCGCGGGCTGAGTTGATTTTCGTCGTCAAACGATGAGTTAAAAACATCGAAACGCGCGCCGTAATTGAGCGTCAGCTTGGGCACGATTTTCCATTCGTCCTGCAAGTACATACCATAGAACTTGCCATGGAGTGTGTGGTTGTCCACGATTGGAAACGCCGGCCCGTTCGGATTGAATGTGCCGGGGTCGGTGCTGTCCATCGGGAACACGGTCGTGGTCGAATCCGCTGAGACGGTTTCATCCAGGAGCATGAAGCCGAAGCGAACGATGTGTTGATCGTTGATGAGATAACTGGCGTCGGTCTGCAGCCCACCGGAATAGAGCTTCCGATTCACGTCGCTGGCCACACCGTTGAAGAAGAGGTCACCGCTCGTGTTCGGGTTGCCATTCATATCCGGAGTGAAATGCACGCTGCTGTCCCGGGCAAAAGCAGAGGCTTGGAAATTCAAATCACCCGCCGATTTCTGATAGGTCACGATGCCGTAATAATTCTGCTCGTTCTGATTCTCGTTCAACTTCGCTGAATCAAAAATCGCCGGCCCGCCCGTTGAGTTCCAAGGGTCCCCGCCGGCTGCAGTTCCGACGGGCAGCCCGGGCGTGTTGGGAACTTCAAAATCACTGTACGACGCACTCCCGATGAAACTCATCCGGCTCGTGTCGTCCAGGATGTAAGATAGATACGCAAACGTCTTGCTTTGATCCGTGGTGTCGTGGATCGGGGTCGTGCTCGACGTGGGATTTTCGATACCGATGCCATTGTGATCATAACTGCCATCGATAAAGTAATTCAGCTTTCCCTCCGAGCCGCCGTATTCAAAACTGGGACGCAGCGTGTCGTAACTGCCACCGTACATTTCCACTTCGCCGCCATTCACGAAAGCGCCGCTCTTCGTCTGGATATCCACGACACCCGCCGTGCGGAAGCCGTATTGCGCGGGCAGCGAGCCGGTGATGAGTTGCAGGCTGTTCACGAAACGCGGGTCGAGTTCCAGCCCAAACCCCGTGATACCTTCCGGCAACAGCACGTCGTTGATGCGATATTGCAGGTTCGCATGCTCACCCCGAACATGCAGGTCGCCATTCGCCGAGGAATCCTGCGCCACGCCGGGCGCCCGTAGGATCACTTGATTGAACGGCGCGTTGTCCCCTTGCGACTGCGATTCAATTTGTTCCTTGTTAACCGTATAGGCCGTCGCGCCCAAGTCCGGCGAAATCTGGCTGCGAGCCTGGTCCAGCTTGCCGTAGACAGTCACCGCGGGCAGCGTGGTCACATTCGTAGAGGTTGCTGAATTCACCGGCGCGGATGCGACCGTAGGACTGTTGGTTTGGGCCAGAAGCGCACGATTGCAAATCAACGAAGCTATCACGACAACGACGAAACAGGCGCGGGCGTGATTGGGACGTACCCATTCGCCTGGCCCAACGGTGTATTGCTTGAAGTTCGATTTCATTCCTAATTCCAATTGTGATTTATGAAGTCCTCTCCTGGCTTAACAGGCTCACGGGCCTGGAATGGAGGCAGGAGAAACCCTCCCATTCGGGTCGATGAAGGCCGCACCCGCGACGCAGGTTCTTCAAAATGCGTCGGGTGACCCGGCGGTATGCGGGGGCACAACTCATCTGGTGATCGAGGCTATTGAGCTGGCCGACCCGTTTTCCGAGCAGGTGCGACCTGAATGCCGACGTTATGCGGACACGGCAGGAGGGGCACGACTGGGGGAGAAGGAAAACGACGGTGCAGAATAGGAAGTGAAATCGAAAACCTGCAGCGGGATTTCCAGGAGACAACCGAAAATGAGCGGCAAAACGTCCGGAACATCCGTGACCGCGTTCAGTTGCCACGCGCAAGCCGCGCAATCGTCGTGTTCACCAGCAGGGCACCGGTCGTCGTGTTCGTGATGATGTACAACTCCGACGACAAGCGCCACGCTCAAGTAGAGCAGGCAAACCGCGACGGTTGCGAAACGGCGCTTCATTGCAGCGGTGGGGAATCTGAACTCACCTTTGGAAAATGTCAAGTCCCATGCAGCGCGGGTAGTGTCCTGATTTGGCCTTGCGCGACCGACACCTCGACAGGGCGAGGCGGCTACACCGGGAAATGGATTTCGCTCGTATATCTATAATCGATAATCTTGCTGGACACGGTGTGTTGGGATGGGTATAGTAGAACCAGTTCTTTGACAAGGGAAGAAAGCGGGCGTTTTTGTTAGGGGAGGAGGGGGCGCAAAAACATGTGTTTCTGCGAAACGAACCCGATTTATTTCACCCTGAAAACAGGGGTTAAGTCATTGTGGCAGAAATAAATAGAGCGAGAAAAATGGAAGATTACAAACGGGTTCGTTTTTCACGAAAACAGCATCGCGGCGTTTGTTGCGGAAGTACGGCGTGCAGCGTATTCGCTGCGCCAGGAACTTCACTGGCGCGAGTCGGTTGCGGCAAAAACAACATCGCCGCGTGTTGCGCAGCCAGTGCTGCGCTCCGCTTGCCACGGAAAGCTGCCGTCACCGCCAAAGCGCTTGCGTGCACCTGGATCTCCGTACGACGGCTTGTCGAATTAGGACACTACCGCAGCGCAATCTCCGCGCGCACCAGTCCTTCGCTCGCAGAGTGCTTCATCCGAAACTTGAGTTTCTCGCAGACCGCCTGCATACCCAGGTTCTCGGGAAGAATCTCGGCGGTTATGCGTTGCAGTCCCTCTTCCCGGCCAACCTGCACCAGCCGTCGCAACAACTCCGTGCCAAGTCCACGGCGCTGGTAGCTGTCGCTGATGAGCATGGAGAATTGCGCAGCATGCGTTCCAATTTCCCGGCTCAAACGACCGACGCCGAGAATCCTGTGTTTCGTCGTTTGGGGGTCCTCATACTCCGCCACCAGCGCAATCTCGCGATCATAGTCGTTGAAACAAATGCGCGTGAGCCGGTCGTGGGTGACGCGCTGACCGAGCGCAATCATGTGGAAATAGCGCAGGTACACGCTCTCTTCCGACAGGGAATGATGGAAGTCCACCATCAGCGGCTCGTCCTCGGGACGAATGGGACGGATGGTGATCGGCGTGCCGTCCTTCATCCTGGCCGTGCTGACGTATTGTCTTGGATAGGGTCGAATCGCAAGTTTCGGCAGGCGGTTTTCGGTCACGCCCGGCTCGTGCAGCACGACGCGCGCGTCGAGCGCGACCAGCCGCTCGGGCGACGCGAGCAACGGATTGATGTCGATTTCCTTGATCCAGCGGTGTTCGACCACGAGCTGGCTGAAACGAACCAGCAACTGCTCCAGCGCCGCCAGATCAACCGGCGGTCGTCCGCGCACACCCTTCAAGGCCGTAAAGATGCGTGTGCGCTCCATCCAGCGGCGTGCGAGCGTGATATTCAACGGCGGCAGGGCGAGCGACCGGTCCTTGAAGACTTCCACGAGTTGCCCGCCCGCGCCGAACAACAGCACCGGACCAAACTGCGGGTCGAGGCTGCTGCCGAGGATCAATTCGTATCCGTCAAGTTTGATCATCGGCTGCACGGTCACGCCAAGGAAATGTTTGGCCCCGGCCTTTTCGACGACTGATTTTTTGATCGCGGTGAACGCCTTCTTCACCGCCGCGGTGTTGGCGAGGTCGAGCTTCACGCCACCAACGTCAGTCTTGTGCGTGATCGTTTCGGAGTACAGCTTCAGCACGACCGGGTAGCCGATTTCTGCCGCGAGCCTCGCGGCGTCGGTCTCATCTTTGGC
>JBGOTY010000042.1:0-15656 GCA_041476745.1 Verrucomicrobiia bacterium
CCGGCAAACATCACATCGGCATCGCCGCGAATGATCAGGTCTGCGGACTGCGCAATGGTCGCGCTGGAGCAATCGCACCCCGTGGCGGTGGTGGTGCTCTGTCCTTGAAGTCCCAAATGCAGCGAGATTTGGCCGCCACAAGCCCCGGTGAAAATCGCGATGCCCATGTAGGAACTTAACGCTTCCACACCGTTCTTCTGGTAAACCTCGTACTCGCGCGCGGCAAACTCCCAGCCCGCATAGGCGGTGCCCATTGCGACACCAATCCGCTCGCGATTCTCCTTTTCCAACACCAGCCCGGAGTCCTGCAAAGCCATGTAGGATGCAGCGAGCCCCAGTTGCGCAAAACGATCCATCCGCCGCACGTCCTTGCGACTGATCCAATCCTCGGGACGGAAATCACGAACTTCGCCAGCGACCTGCCAAGGGCAGTGGGCTTTCATCAGAACGGGAGAGCGCTCCACGCCCGATTTACCGGCGAGGATATTGGCCCAAAACGTCTCGAGACCAATCCCTACCGGGGTCAAGACACTCATCCCCGTAATAACCACCCTGCGTTTGCTCATCGACAACTTTCGCGTTGCACAACCGGGATTACAAAACCATCCCGCAGCGGGTTCGCAAACATTGCAAACCGCCTCCAGAAAAGTTCCCCACTGCCTTAATAATAGCAGATTCTATCGTTGAGTAAAGAACTTCTTGGAGTTCCGGACAATTTTGTCCACCAGGCGCTACTTCATGGGCAAATTGACTTGGAAGGAGGTGCCTTTGCCTTCGACGCTGGAGACGGTGATGGCCCCGCCATGGTCACGAACAATCTTCTGCGAAATGGACAAACCGAGGCCTGTGCCCTCTTTTTTCGTCGTAAAAAACGGATCGAAAAGACGGTTGCGGACGGCTGCCGGAATGCCGGACCCGTTATCCGCGACTTCGATGACGGTGAATCTCTGGTTTCGATTGCCCTCGCCGTTGATGTCACGCTGGTTCACGCCCGTGACGACACGAATCTTGCCCTGATCATGCGAGGCATCCGCCGCGTTACTGAGCAAATTGACCAGCACCTGTAGGATCTGGTGCTTGTCCACATTGACGATTGGATTCCCATGAAACTCACGGCTCAACTCGATCCGCTTCCCCTTCAGGCGGGGCTGGACCAGCAGGATGGCTTCTTCAATGAGATCGTTTGCAGGCTGTTCCTTGATATTCACCTGCGCCGGCCGGGCGAACGCCAGCATGCTCTCGATGACCTTTGTGATCCGATCGACATCTTTCAACACCAGTTTGCTGAACTCGTTCTTGAATTCGGGATCATCCATGTGTTCGGGCATTAACTGCGCGAACGTCTTGATGGACGCCAGTGGGTTGCGAATCTCGTGGGCTACGCCGGCCGCGATGGTGCCGAGTTCGATGAGCCGGTTCTTCCGGGACACCTCGTCTTCCATGCGGCGGTATTTCACGGCGAGTGCAACTTCCGTGGCGAGAGTTCCCAGCAGGCGGAGGTCACCGACGAAAAACATCTCGCGGCTCAGTTTCTCGCCGAGGCCGATCAAGCCCACGAGACGGTCATCGAGAATCATCGGCATACACACGGCGACCTTGAGTTGGTTCAGTTCCACCTCCAGACGCTCCTGCCGCACGGTGGTTTCGCGCCGCGCCATTTCATCACGGACGAGCGCATCGTTGTTGGCCGCCAACCACTTTACGATCGCCGCATCTTCCTTCAATATAAGTCCGTCGGCATCGTCCGTTGGCCCCAACCCGCTTTCCGCCTGCAGTTTGTAGTCACCTGATAGCGGATCCAGCATCAGCACCAGCACGCGCGATACTTGCATCTGGGAATGCAGGGTGGTCACGACGGTGCCGAGCACCTGTTCGATGGTGGGCAGCGTGCTCAACTCCCTCACCAACCCCGAGAGCGCATCCTGATAACCGTAACGCCCACCAAACAGCCGCTCCTGCATCATGCGTTCCGCACGTGGCAACCATCGGGGGAGCGTGATCGCCAACGCCAGACCAATTACGACCACTTGAACCAACATAAAGAGAATCTGCTGCAGGTTCATGAAGTTTGGCGCGACAACGGTCATCCCCGCGATGAATACCAGGCTCGCCACCAGGATCACCAGCAGAGTCAGGGAATGCAGTAAGACTCGGGCGATAACAACGTTATAGTCGGCTAGGCGCGCCTTGGCCATCACGTAGGCCAGAAAAGCCATGTTCACTGGCAAAACGAACAAGCCCGCCGGGGGAAGGTTGATTTCGTACTCCAGCGGCACAACGATGGACTGGATCGTGAGGAACTCCATACCCCACGCTACCAGGAAATAAATCATCTGCGTTCGTTTGTATCCCACGGAACGCCAAGCAGCACGACACACAGCCACACCGCCCACCACTTGCCAGATTGAAAGATGCGTTACCAAGAGCAGGTACCACGAGCGGTTGTAACGAACGTAGTGATCCATGTAGGGCGCTGCTTTCACCCCAACCACGATCAATCCCCGGAACAGCAACAGCAAAAACACCGCTCCCGAGATGTACGACAAACCAATCCACCTGCGATATCGATGAACATCTTGGGCTAGCGCGCACATCGCATGAAACAGAAGCGGCGCAGTCAGGATGGCGCAACTCAATGTAACCCGGCCCCAAAACAATGCCGCTGACCCGTGGATGGGAACCAAGTAGTGCGAGTACCCGATCAACCACACCGCATTCACGACCAATGCCCCGCCCAGCACCGGCCCCACCGCAACCGTGCGGTTCCGCCAAAACACAACAATGGCCGCCGTGAATGTCACCACGGCGTTGAGTAGCACCAGATAATAATAGAGTGCTGTCATGAAGCGGTTGGGCGGCCCTTACAAAGATTGGCGAGCGCCGACAGATGCGGAATCAGCGCGCCGGTTTTCCGTCGATACTCACGATATTGATCACCAAGCTTCCCGATCAGCGCTTCCTCCTCAAAACGGATCCGCACCAATAGTACCGGGACGTAAATCAACAACGCCGCCCCCAGTGACCACCACGCGTTTCCGAAAAGTGGCACCGCAATGTGCTCCAAAATAAATGACGCGTAGGCCGGATGACGGATGTATCGATACACTCCCTCTCGCACCAACACCTGCGAATCACGAATTTCAATATGCAGACTCCAAAACCTGTCCAGCGCGCGAATGGCGTTGAGACGAAGAATATGTGCCACAATAAATAACGTCACCCCGATAAGAGACACCACCAGTCTGTGCGGTCGTGGCACAAGGCAAAACTCCAGCATCGTCCCCACAAACACCACCCCGGTGCTGATGACCAATGCATAGAACGTCCACAACATCCGGACGTTCCCCCGAACACCTCCCCGTTTGCGCTGCGTTTCCCACGCTCGCCAGATGGTGAGCCCCGTTATTAGGACCACGAAGCCAATCTTCTGGTACGTCGTACTCTCCATGATTTCAGTTGTCAGTGACTACTGCAGTATAATAAGACCTTCTCTTGTCTCAAAGTACATTATGACTGTATGAAGCTCCTGATCACAGGCACCGCCGGTTTCATCGGAGGACATACCGCCGAAGCCTTTCTCCACAAGGGCCACAGCGTCGTTGGCCTCGTCCGCACGCAATCCCGCACCGACCTGTTGAAATCCCTTGGCGTAACACTTTGCACGGCCAGCCTCCACAATCTGACCGATTTACAGAATGCTATGGCGGGTGTCGATGTCGTCGTCCACACTGTCGCCAAGGTTGATCCTTACGGTCCTTGGCACGAATTTGTCGACACCACCATCCGTGGCACGCAAAACACCCTCCAAGCCGCCATCGACGCTGGCGTGAGCCGCTTCGTCCACATCAGCAGCGTCGGCGTGTACGAACGCCCCGCCCGTCCCGGCATCCTCTACGAAGAAACCTGCCCGTTCGGTACGCCCTACCGCTGGAGCTATTACGCTCGCGCAAAAATCGCCGCCGAAAAACTGGTTCAGGATGCCCACGACCAAAAACGCCTGACGACAACAATCCTGCGCCCTACCTGGGTTTATGGTCCTCGCGATACAATAATCTTCGGACGAGCGGTTTCCTCGCTGCGATCGCAACGCGCGAAATGGATCGGCGATGGGAACAATCTTCTCAATCTCGTCTACATCTCCGATGTTGCCAACGCGATCGTCTTGTCTGCCACGAATCCCAAAGCCAGCGGCCAGACGTACAATATCGCCGACGACGAAAACTCCGTCTCGCAACGCCAGTACCTCACAAAAACCTGCGAACTGCTTGATTTGCCGCTGCCTCAGTTGTCGCTGTCATATCCAGCAGCGCACAACCTGGGCTTCTTGTGCGAGTGCATCGCTCACGCGACACGTTTCAAAATTCAGCCGCCAATCACCCGGCTTTCCGCGTTGCTTCTTGGTGGACGCCGACGGTTCAGCAATCAGAAGCTGCGGGAGGAACTTGGTTGGCAACCAATCGTTCGCTTCGAGGAAGGAATCAAGCGAACTGCCGACTGGTTTCGCACAACGCGAGCCTAATTCTTCACGCCGCGCACAAACCACAATTCCTTCAGTGGATCAGCGGCCGTCACTGTCACGGTAAAACCGGCCGATCTCATTTCCCGCTCTACGTCGTACGGAGAAATGAAATCCACGCCGCCACGGTCGTATTCCAGCACCGACCAATTATATTGGATCTGCGCTGCGAACTGCCGCTTGAGTTTGGCGATGAAATCGTACTTGGACGCTTCCCGCAGCGAGTAATTGAAATTCAGCACGCAAATCTCCCCGCCGTCACCCAATCGCTCTCGCATCTTCGCAAACAACGCTGGCCGATTCCGAAAATGGTGCGCGGCGAGATTGGACATCACATGCGTGAACGACCGGTTGGTGACGCGCTCGGGCATCGCGTTCATATCGCAGCACTCCACCTGCACCCCGTCTCGCGCGCCGAGAAACGCGCGGAAAAACACCCATGCGGTCACATCCACCGCCACGCATTCATTGCCTTTCTCAGCGAGTGCATTCGAGTAAATCCCGCTGCCACACGCGAGATCCAGCACACGGCACCCGCCTTTGCTCAATCGTGGCGAAAGCCGCCAATACGCATTGATGCCCGCCCGCTCCGCCACGGCATCGCACGCTTCAAGCATGAACGGCGGGGGACGCACAATCCAACTCGTCTCCCCTCGTAACGCTTCCACTTTCAGCAAGACGCCGAGCAAATCGTCCACGCCGTAGTACCCGTCCCCGAATAATTCCAATTCGCGACGCAATTTCGCCAGCTTGCCGTCGGAAAGCTGCGCGCGGCCGTTTTCATAGCGCACAATCCCGAACGCGTCCGCCATTGTCAGGAAGTTGTTCCAGTGGACGCGGGCCGCGTCCCGCTTCGTCGGATTGTTCCCCGGAAACTTCGGGTCGTATTTTGCGTGTAACGAGCGGATAATTGGGTTCCAATCATGCGCGCCGGGATCGGGTTGGTGAAACTTCACTTCCTTTCGCCGTTCCGCCAGCCAACCGGCGCGTTCGATGAGAAAATGAATGAATTCCAGCTTGTTGGGCTTCGCCGAGCCCTGGTAGTACTGCTGGAGCAAGTCGATGTCTTCCGGCGGGGCCGGTATCGCGGTGGCAAAATAGAAATCGACGACCTCGTCCAGGCTGGACGCGTAACCCGACCGGGACGCGAGAAACTCCACGATCCCCGATCGTAGAAGATTACTTAAAACGACAAATTGCGTGGTTCCAAGCAGCCGTCTTGCCCGCCGCGAACGCGCGAAGCTCTTCAACATCCGTTCCTCCTTGCCTCGAAGCAGTGTAAGGAAAGCCGGTGCCGCACACAACAGCGAAATATCTCTTGTCGCATTTCCCAAGCTGCCCCATCATTACTGCCTTTTATGATGGCGCGACGAAAGTTTCTGGCTTGGCTGCCTGCAATTCTGTGGGCTGCGACGCTTTTCTTTCTGTCGGCACAATCGTCCCTCCCGGCAATCGCGCCCACGGTCCCGGACTTTGATAAGGTCGAGCATTTCGGGGTGTATGGACTCCTCGGCATCCTGGTCATTGACGCGGTACGCCGCTCCAGTACGCTGACGTTGCCAAAAGCCGTGCTGGTGGCTATCCTGATTACATCGGCCTACGGCGTTTCCGACGAGTTCCACCAATGGTTTGTGCCCAACCGTTCGTGTGACGTGTGGGACTGGACAGCCGACACAATTGGAGGCATCCTCGGTGCCACCATCTACGCAGCTTATGAATCACGCCGCAGCCAAAAAGCAAATCGCTGAACTCCGCGACCAGATTCGCCGCTACGACCGTCTCTACCACGTCGAGGCGAAATCCGAGATTTCCGATTTCGAATACGACAAGCTGTACGCGGAACTGAAGATGCTCGAAGAGCAATTCCCCGACCTTGTCACGCGCGACTCACCCACGCAGCGCGCCGGCGGCCAGCCGCTGAAAGAATTCAAAAGCGTTCGGCACGCCGTACCGATGATGTCTCTCGATAATACCTACAACATCGAGGAATTGCGCGAGTTCGACGGTCGCGTGCGCAAACTTCTACCAGATGAAAAGGTCGAATACGTCCTCGAACCAAAGATCGACGGCGTCTCGATCACCGTTCGCTATGAAGACGGCCAACTGGCAGTTGGCGCGACGCGCGGCGACGGCGCGACGGGCGACGACATCACCGCCAATCTCAAGACCATTCGGGCGATCCCGCTGCAACTCCGCGCGAAGAACCCACCCAAACAACTCGAAGTTCGTGGTGAAGCGTACATTCCAGTCGAAGACTTCAAAAAACTGAACGCAGCGCGTGAGAAGGCGGGCGAACCGCTCTTCCAAAACCCGCGCAATACCGCCGCTGGCTCGCTGAAACAGCTCGACCCGGCCACCGTGGCGCAACGCCCGTTACGAGCCATCTTCTACGCGGTCGCCGAGGGCGCGGAATTCAAGAAACAATCCGCGGTGCTCGAGGCCCTCAAGAAATTCGGCTTTCCGACACATCGGTATTGGTGGATCTGCAAGGACATCGAGGAAGTCATCGCCCGTGCTGGGGAATTACAGAACCTCGAAGCGGAGTTGCCATTTGAAATCGACGGCGCGGTGGTGAAGGTCAACGACCTCGACCAGTGGAAGCGCCTCGGTACCACGGCGAAGGCCCCACGCTTCGCTATTGCCTACAAATACTCCCACGAACAAGCGGAAACGAAGCTCAAGGACATCACGGTCCAGGTTGGTCGCACCGGCACACTCACGCCCGTGGCGGAACTCGAACCCGTTTTCCTCGCTGGTTCGACGATCGCGCGCGCCACGCTCCACAACGAGGAGGAGATCAAACGCAAAGACATTCGTATCGGCGATACCGTGATCATCGAAAAGGCAGGAGAGGTCATTCCCGCCGTCGTCGGCTTCGTGAAAGAGAAGCGGTCCAAGGACGCGAAGCCGTTCGATTTCCACAAGCATATCCACGGCAAATGTCCTGCGTGCGGCGGACCGATTGCGCGCGATCCCGAATTCGTCGCGTGGCGGTGCGAGAACATCGCCTGTCCTGCCCAGCTGAAACGAACCATCGGCCACTTCGCCTCGCGCGGCGCCATGGATATCGACGGCATGGGCGAAGTCCTGGTAAACCAGCTCGTAGACAAGCGGCTCGTTCACGATGTCGCCGACATTTACTCGCTTACTGCTGCACAACTGGCCGATTTGGAACGCATGGGCGAGAAATCCGCGGCAAACACTGTCGCCGCTATCGCAGAAAGCAAGGAACGTGAATTGTGGAGACTGATTCACGGTCTCGGCATCCTGCACGTCGGCGAAGGTGGAGCGCGCAAGTTGGCCGATCATTTCCATGATCTCGACGCCCTCGCGAACGCTGACATCGAAAAACTGCAAGAGGCGGAAGATGTCGGTCCCGTAATGGCCCAAAGCATTCACGATTTTTTTCACAACCCCCGCAATCAGGTGGTCATTAAGAAACTGCGCAAGGCGGGCGTCAACCCTGTGGCCGCGAACCCTGCTCGCGCGCCCGCGACCGGCCCGTTCGCCGGTAAAACCCTCGTCGTCACGGGCACACTCAGCAGGTTTTCACGCGACGAAGCGAAGGATGCGTTGCGGAAGGCGGGAGCGAATGTGACTGACAGCGTGAGTAAGAACACTGATTTCGTGATCGTCGGCGAAGATGCCGGTTCCAAGCTCGACAAGGCGCATTCGCTCGGAGTGAAGACCCTGACCGAGCAGGAATTCGTGAAAATGCTCGCGCAATGATGGCAACCTCGGGAGGCTGGCATGTCTGATTGGCGATTAACTCCGGAGAACACGGCGCTGGTGGTCATCGACGTGCAGGAAAAACTCATGAACATCATGCCGCGGCGCGCCGAGACGCTCGCGTCGATCCAGAAACTCATCGGCGCGGCGCGCGTGTTGAAATTGCCGATGCTCGTGACCGCGCAATACATCAAGGGCCTCGGCCCGGTCTGCGCGGAGATCGTCGAAGCGACGCCTGGCGTCGCGTCGCTGGAGAAGTTGACGTTCTCGTGCTGCGGTTCCGAGGAATTCCTTCGTGCGGTGAAAGACCTGCGACGCCAACGCATCATCCTTTGCGGCATCGAGGCGCACGTGTGCGTTCAGCAGACGGCCATCGACTTGATGAAGGACTATTTCGTTTACATCGCCGCCGACGCCATCAGCTCGCGCCACGAAATGGATTACACCGTCGCCATCGAGCGCCTGCGCGATTGCGGGGCGGTCATCACCACGGTCGAGTCCGCCGTCTTCGAACTCCTCCGCGAATCCGGCACCGAACAGTTCAAGCAGATCCTGCCACTGTTCAAGTAGTGGCTCGGATGCTGGTGCCGTTTCTCACCTTTTGCCTTGATAAGAATAGCGTCATCCTCCAATTGTTCACCATGAACACACCCATTCTCGTACTCTGCCTGGCCGTGACTCTCAGCTTCATCGGCTGTTCCAGTTTGCAGTCGGATTCTCCGGCGAAAGCTTCCTCGACCTTCCCGGCGGACTATAAAGGTCAACCATTCTCCGACGCGATCTACAAGGGTGGCCCTCAGGTCATTCCCGGCCGGGTGGAATGCGCCTATTTCGACCTGGGCGGCGAGGGGGTGGCGTATCACGATGTCGATGCCATCAATCATGGCAGTGGCGAACTCAACCTGATGCCCTACCATCAGCGACCGCACGCAACGCCTTACATCTGGGGGTTCCGAAAGGAAGAAGGCATGGATATTTCCTACACCAAGGACTTTGCGGACTTCAGCCATCCGAATTTCTTCACCCCGCCTACCAATCAACTCTATATCGGCTGGACGAGCGATGGGGAATGGTGCAACTACACGGTGAACGTGAAGAAGACAGGGACTTACACAATTACAGCACTATACAGCAACGACCCGAATACGATCCGGTTCTCCGTGGACAATCAACCGGCCAGCGAATGTAAACTTCCCATGGCCACGGGAAGCTGGCATATCTGGAACAAGGCGCAGATCAGTACCATTACCTTCACCGAAACCGGGCTGCACTTGTTGACCTTGCACTACAACGCCGGGAATAATTTCGCGTATTTCGATTTTGCGCGGGCCAATCATCAATGATGATGACGGGGGCCGACGCAGCCGCAGCCGCCGGGGCGGCCACAGGCTTGCGGCGCGGACGGTGAGCCGGACGCGGGGCCGGTGCCTTGCGCGGCGAAGACGGAAAGTTTTTTCGTTAGTTTCTTCGAGCCACAGTGCGGGCATTCGACAGCACCTTCCCAATTGACCGAACGGACCAGCGACTCGAAATCTTTCTCACACTTGCTGCAGGAAAACTCGTAGAGCGGCATGTCATTCCCTTCTTCGAACCTTACTGAACGCTACTGTCCAGAAGTTGTTTCATTTCCGGGCTGGGCTCCTTGCGCGGGGCCTGGATCTGCCGGATATGACTTTGCGTGATTTCCTTATGGAAGGGAATCCCGAGGATCGGCTGGACGTAGTCCACCGTGATGGTGACCAGCTTGTTGACGAACGTGACATCGAGACGATTGCCAACCAGGTGCTGCGCCTCCGTGCGTTGCTGCGTGTCCTCGTACTGGATGTGGATGTCGTCGGACTTCAGGTCGATGCCAAGTTTTTTCGCGTCGTTGATGAGGTCCTGTTTGACGGAATCCATCGAATTTTCATCGACGAAATTGAGTTCGTGGCTGACCCGTTCCGAGAGGTCGCCATTCGTCTTGAACTGCTTCATCTCGGTAAAGCCCACGTACCCGATCAACAAGACGACCACGAGTATGATCATGCCTTTCATTTTGGCGCTCCTTCCAAAACTTTCTGTGTCGTGCGGAAATGCGTCTTGGCCACCTTGCCGAGCACGTCGCCTCCATGCTTCGCGACGAGTTGGAAGCCGGCTTCCTGAACCGCCGTCGACGCGCCCTTGGGCAACTCCACACCATATTCCTTTCCCAGCTTGCGCAGCCGAGTCACAAACTCATGGCGCGCGATAATGGATGCGGCCGCGACCGCCAAATCGCTCTCGGCCTTGTGCCGTTGCACGAGCTGAATCTTTCGGCCCCGTTCCATGAGGGCCTTCTCGATGATGCGCTTGTTGCCGAACTGATCGGAAATCGCCTTCGGACTGTCCACGCGCGCCAGCAGGTTCTCAATTACCCGGGCGTGACCCCAGCCCAAAATGTCATTCACGTTACGCATCCTCGCGTGCAGTTCATTATACTTCTCGGGGCCGATGGCCACAACATCCGTCACGCACCCCGGCGTCGCGCGAATCTGCTTCGCGATCTCGGCGATCCGCGCGTCGCTCTTGATCAATTTACTATCCCGCACGCCGATTTCCATCATATTTCGCGCCGCCGCCCCGTTCAAGAACGCGCCCGCAATCACCAGTGGCCCGAAGAAATCGCCCTTCCCGCTTTCGTCCACGCCGATGCGCGGCTCCAACATCGTCGGATCGAGAATGTGCTCGTACCCGAGTCGCGCTTCGCCGAGCAACTGCGGTTCGAGGTAGAACTGGATGAAATCCGTCGTCCCCTTCCCCTGGATGACCAGTTTGCCGCTGGTGTAAATCGCGACATTCACCTTCTCACTGTCGGATATCGCGCCGAAGTGGGCGTACGGCACCTCGCGAAAATCATAGCCGCGCGCCTGCAAGTCGCGCTTCAACTGCGGAATCTTGTCAGCATCCAGCAGACATGTGTAGGATGTGCGCTCAGCCATGGCGACACGATTCCACATACCAGCCGCGCGGGTCAATCTCGAAAGCTTTCGGGAGGCGTTTCACCGCGATCTGCTGCGCTGGTATCGACGCCACCACCGGCAGCTCCCGTGGCGGGCCACATGCGACCCGTACCGTATCTGGGTGAGCGAAATCATGTTGCAACAAACCCGCGTGGAAACCGTGTTACCCTATTACGCGCGCTGGTTGCGGGCGCTCCCAACGGTCCGCGCGCTGGCGCGGGCAAAGGACGACCGCGTGCTGAAGTTGTGGGAAGGGCTCGGGTATTACTCGCGCGCGCGTAATCTTCACCGAGCCGCGCAGACTGTCGTTCGCGAATGCGGCGGCAAACTCCCGCGGACAGCGGAGGGCCTGCGACAACTCCCCGGGATTGGCCGTTACACCGCGGGCGCGATTGCCAGCATCGCCTTTGGGGAACGCGTGCCGCTGGTCGATGGCAACGTGGCGCGTGTGTTCGCGAGAATCTTCGCCATCCCGGCGAACGTCAAGGCACCGCGGACCATGGAGACACTCTGGCAACTCGCAGAAGAGTTGGTTCCCGATCGCGACCCCGGCGAGTTCAACCAGGCGCTGATGGAATTGGGCGCGCTGGTGTGCACACCGGCAAACCCGCGTTGCGAGGTCTGCCCGATGCGGCACGTTTGCGTCGCGCGGGAGCGCGGGCTGGTCGACCAATTGCCGAATCGCGGGCGACCACAGGCGGCGGAGCGCGTTGTCGTGAGCGCTGCGCTTGTGCGCCGAAATGGCAGTTTACTAATGCAACGCCGCCCGAAGCGAGGGTTGTTGGCGGGAATGTGGGAATTGCCGACCCTGCGTCGCGGACAATTCCGCAAGGCAAAACTCTTGTTGGAACTTCGCCACACGATCACCAACCGACGCATCACATTGCGCGTGTTTGAGTGCCAATGCGGGAGCGCGCTTCAAGACGAACTCACCGCCGATTTGCGCTGGGTGTCCGCCACGGAAATGACGCGGTTGAGTTTGCCGGCGGCGCACCGGCGCGCGATCAAGCAGATTCTGTCAGCGGAGTAACAGGACCGGACTGTCGGTCACACGCAAGAGCTTGACGAGGATGTCGTTGAGGAGTCGGTTCGAGAATTTCACGCGGGTGCGCGGGGCCATCACGATGAGGTCAATCGGCGTCTTCTCGACAAAGCTGAGGAGGTTGCGCATCCGCTTGGCGGGATCGGCAAACAACAGGACATTGGTCTTGGCCGCGTGGAGCCGGGCCGCTTCGGGCAGCGGATTATTCCCGGACGATGGCTTGGTGCGGCTCGTCACCAGCGGGAAGATATGCAGCATGCTCTTGAGCCTGTCTGCCCACGGAAAGACTTTCACGAGCGGCTCGGCGCCGGCGGGGCCAAGTTCCGTCAGCAGCAGGATGTGCTTGAAGCGCGGCCGCTTCCAGTCCCGGTCCTTGACGGGCCGGCCGCGGATGCACAACACATGGCAGGGCGCGCGGGCGATGATCGATTCGACAATGTTGCCAACCGACCACCAGGCGAGATTGACGCCGTCGTTGTTGGCAGCCATGCAAATCAAATCGACTTTTTTCTCCCTGACAGAGTCCATGATCGCCGTGACCCGGTTTTTTTTGTAAAGATACATCTTGGCGACGGTGATCGACTTCTTCAAGGGCGGCAGGTCCGGCGCACCCAGTTCGAGCGTCAGCATTCTTGATAACTTCGGAAAATCCAAGAGACATTCCGGTTCGTGGAGTGAGGCAGGATCCATCACGTGGAGCAGGTACAGCTTGCTGTGAAACGCCTGCGCCAGCGTCACCGCGTAGGGGATGACGGAATTCGACAGGTCGGAAAGGTCGCTTGGTACGAGTATCTTCTCCAGCATCCTAAGTGCACTCCTCCTCTGCGATCCCCCGGCGCCGAATTTATAGAAGCAGAACGCGCCGAAAGCAATGATTTTCCCCGCCGGCCTACACCAGCGGCAACTGCTCCGCGCCATCGCGCACCGTACAGGCACGGAGGACGGGAAAGCGTTCCCGCAGTGACACGGGAGCGCGCAGAGCTGCCGCGGGAGCCAACCGCGCCTTGAACTGCAGGGCATTGGCAAACGCCTTGCCGTCCTTGTGATTGTTGAAGACAACGAATGTCTTCCGCGTTCGCGCCGTGATCTTCGTGATGTGCGCAAGCAATTCGTCCAGTTCCGCCGTCGAATACAGGTAATCGTAGCGTCCGCCGTACGCGTCCTGCTTCTCGAGAAACCAATTCTTCGCATTGCGGCCGTGCAGGCGAAAGTAGCCGACCTCCGCCGTAGCGTGCGCGGTCGGCGGGAGACAATGCGCCAACGCGGGTTGGTCGATGTTGCAAAATGCCAGGCGTCGTTCACGAAAAAACTCGAACGTCTCATCCGCGAGCCAGGAATCGTGCCGCACTTCGACCGCCAGCGGCCAGCCCGCAAACGCATCGGCAATCGCGCCCAACCAATCGCGGTTCTTTGGGTCGTTGCGAAACGACCACGGGAATTGAAAGAGCAGGCTATCAAGTCGGCCAGCCTCACGCAACGGCTGCAACCCGGCGGCAAACAGGTCGTACTCGGCCCGTGTCCATGGCGAGTTTCGTTCATGCGTGAAACGCTGCCATGCCTTCGCCAGGAAACGGAACCCGGGTTGCTGCTCCAGCGCCCGAACCCAGCTTTCCGTCGTGCGCGCCGCCGGTGGATGATAAAAGGAACTGTCGACCTCCACGCAGTCGAGGTACCGCGCAACGGCACGAAGTCGGTCCGCCGCCTTGCCCGGCGGGTACACGACGTTGTCCCAGTCCGGATAACTCCAGCCTGCCGTGCCAACGAGAATTGCGCCATCTGTCATCGTTGAACCCATCTTAGCTCGCAGCGACGTTTTCGCGGCAACCAAACCCAACGCAGACCCTCGAACTTGGGTTCGTTTCCCCGAGCAAAGGGTACAAAAATACCGCAAATGCCGCTTCCGTGGCAACCGAACCCCTCCAAAAAACCCTCTCCGGTGGGTTCGTTTTCCAAAACGAACCCACCGATTTCTCTCGCATATTTCTTGTCTAACAAATCTATTCATAGTCACTTACAGCAGAAATTCCATCAAAAAACGGTGGGTTCGTTTCGCAGAAACGTATAGGGGGGGGCCTTTTCTCCCCTTGAAGCGACAAAGTTGCGCCATTTTGTCGCGCCGTCTCGTCGCGCTGTAGCGATCTCGCGGCGGCGGAAGCCTTGGCAAAGTAGCCTGTCCTAATACTCATGCTGGGGATCATACAATTATCGTAATTCGATGTCCAGAGGAAAACGAGGCCCGTTAACATTCGGGGTTTCGAGGGCAAAATGGTAACAAAACGACGAAACAGGGAAACCTGACTCTACACCGTCGTCAAACCGATCGCCGACAGGGACATCGAACCTGCTTTCATTCGCGCGTCATGGAGATTTCTGGAATACAGCGATCTGGTCAAACAAATTCGTTTTTCCAGCGATGTAAGTCCGCAATTGTGACCTGCTCGCTTTGATCTTGATGAGTTGCCAATTCGCCTCTCTATCGTCAACCACCCCAAACAGAAGGTTGGATTTTATATCAGCGGCAATAACTGAGTCATCGACTGCGCTGATGACCAAGTTAGAACCGCTCCCTTGGAACGAAAGAGCAACAATATCCCACGAATTCGAACGATTCTGTACGGAAGCGATCACTTGGCCATTGATGCTCGTGAGCATAACTGCTTGGGTGTCCACTCCCGTCGCCTCTGTGAGAATGGCTGTAAGGACTCCGGAGCTACCTTGGATGACGTTGAGGCTTGTGTTGGCCGTAGTATTTGAACCCAAAACTTGCAGAATCTGCCATTGTCCCAAGAATGGCCCTGGATCGACGACCGCGTTGGTGGGACAATCAACTGGGTTTTCTGACTTCGATACTAGGCAAGACGACAGTATCGCAGTGGATAATACGCCAAAGATTAATAGGAGCTTGTTTACGGTTTCCTCTTTCATAGTTCCCTTTCCTTAGTCGCTCGGTTCACTCTCAAACTCCGGACAAGGCGGCGGTGTTGGCAAGGTGCTTTGCCATCTGAGCTTTCCCTGGTTAATCAGCCGAGGGGTCACATCTCTTCTTTCTGTAAATGGCCTTCAATCTTTGTCACCTGTCGTGCCAGAAACTTGTCATGGCGCAAGCGGTTCCTAAACTTCTTCACCGCGCTACCTGCGCTGCGGCAATCGATCCCGCTGACCGCTTCCCCCAACTCGCACAGTTTCGCGCCGGCATGTTTACGCCCCACTCACAATACCGCATCCAGACCACAATCTCCATGCCAAGCCTAAAGGGGACTATCTCACAAAACCTTTTTGACATTGCCGCGGGCTGCTGACACACTTTGGCGGATCACTACTGCCAATGAATTGATTGTCAGGCTCGTGCCGCGCTCATGGGTTCAAAAAAGAAAAAAAACGCCGCAGTGAC
>JBGOTY010000043.1:0-15008 GCA_041476745.1 Verrucomicrobiia bacterium
ATGTCACCGCCGACGCGGGCAGTTTGCGCACCGCCGCACGGCGCTGGGCGCGATTTTGCCGGCCACTCTGATGCGTGCGAACTGGTCCAAGCAGCCAGCCTGAACAACGTAATTTGCCCGCCCGCGACCTTCTCAAACAACCGGTTTTATGTGACGGTCAATTCCACGTCACCCGACATCACACCGTGGGGCGATAAAAGACTCAACCTGACCGCGGTCGTAAACAACAATATTTTATATCCGACGACGGCTTCGAAGATCGCGGCAATTACCAACATGCTGGCAAACGCGAATCTCGCTCCTGCATGGTTCGGGCAAACTTTTGCCACGAAATACCTCAACGTTGCGCAGATCGCCGCGAACATTATCGATTACATCGACACCGACAACCAACCCACAGACTCGGGTTTGGCTTCCGACACGACTCCGCCAGCTTACCTTGGTTTGGAAGAGACTCCGTACCTGAATGAGCTGGTTATTTCGAACCTGATCGTGGCCACCCCTCCCGACGTGTCCGGCACCGCGACGCTGACCTTCACCACGACTGCCCGCGTCGAGCTTTGGCGCATGTATAACACCAACTGGAAACCGGTTGCGTCAACGCAGATAAAGCTTCTAGGCCTGCCGAGCATCGACGTTACAGCGGCAGCGGGAAGCGTATCGCCATCAACTTTCTCATTTTTAAACATCCCCATTCCCGCCGGCGGAGCCATCCACAACATGTTAACCAACACTTCTCCTTACGCCGTACTCGGAGGAACAGTCCCGACCAATGTAGTAGTCAGCGGTGTCAGCGGCGGTACCATAGCAACCATCACCTTGAATTCCGGTTCGGTAACCGGTATCTATTTCAACGGCGCCGGTCGCATCGACTACGCCATCATCCCAGTCGCGAGTTACACGACCACGATCACGATTGACCCGACCCTCCCCACGGTGGCGAAGATCGGTTGGGTCACGGCGTGCAACGACCCGCGAGTCAAACCGGTCAGCACAGATTGGCATACCCAAGGAAGCGGTTCGACACCGGGCGTAACAACGCTCGGGCTCCCAAACACTGTCCTTGATCCGACGGTCACCACTCTTTCTGTGCCCGCGGATGGCGATTTTTCCTGTCATACCAACGCCATCCCTCGGGACCGTGGAACGATGTATCCCGGTGAACTGTCCTACATCCACACCGGGGTCCCGTGGCGAACATTCTGGCTGCAGCCGGACGCCACGCCGACGATTCCGGATTGGGCGGTGCTCGACCTATTTTCCGCGACCGATGCGACCAACGTCATCGGACGACTTAACATCAATGCGATCCTTACCGATTCCAATCCTGGCTTTGAACGGGTACTTCCTCTCACCGCACTGTTAACAAACAACCCCCTCCCGGCCGTGCCCGGTTACATTCAGGCAACCGCCGTGTCAAACACTTATTTCTACTCATATACACCCCCCCAGGGCCCCGGCTACGTCAACGCGCCTCCAGCCACTTTCTCTCCCAACTCGTATACGATGATCGGGGAGGTAGCGAACACGAAAGGCTTGTCGAATACCACACCGGGAACCAAGAGCGATCGCGAAACCCCCGTTCGAGGAATCGCCAACATCATTACCACGCGGTCCGACACGTTTACGGTTTGGGCGCTTGCGCAGTCGATCAAGGACGTAAACAAGGATGGCGCGTTTAATCCCGCAAGCGGCGATTCCATTACCGGCGAAGTGAAAGTGCAGGCGATAGTCCAGCGGAGTGTGGACTATACGGCGATCCCGCCGGCGGTCAGCTTTCGGACGCTCTATTATCGGTACATTTATCAGTGAACGATCTGCGCTTCACAGAAGCGCAGCTACAACAGGCCGGAAATGGATCGATTTTGCGAACGATCTGCGGTTCACCACGTGAAACGTGGCTTCGCCACATGAAACGTGGCAGGCAGAAGGGCAGCGAAAACAGGACCGCGGTCAGCGCCCGCGGCTACAACGACGGGACTGCGGTTGGCGCCCGCGGCTACAACGACAGGACCGCGGTCAGCGCCCGCGGCTACAACGACAGGACCGCGATCAGCGCCCGCGGCTACAGCGGCAAGCGCGGCGACAAGAGGGCGGAAAGGGCTCGACATGGGCGCCGGAGCGTGGTATATAAAGGGTTTGCGGGAAGGGACGAGGGTTGCATGAAGATTTTGCGAGTACTTATCATGCCCGTGGTTCTGTTGGCTTTGGCGGGCGCATCGGCGCGGGCCGACACGCCTTCCGTGACCCCGTTGTGGCTGTTTGGCAACAGTCCGGACGGCAGCGCGCCGGCGGCGGGACTGATTTTGGCCAACGACGGCTTTTTCTATGGAACGTGTTCGGGAGGCGGGACGAATAACAACGGCACGGTGTTTCGGATGACCTCGGCGGGGACGCTTACCGAATTGCATCTCTTCACCGGTGACACTACCAACGACACGGATGGCTCCAGCCCGTCAGCGCCACTGGTCCAGGGATCTGACCTCAATTTCTACGGGACAACCGCCTTCGGCGGGACGAACGAGGGGGGCGTGGTGTTCCAGATGACCCCGGGGGGGGCGGTGAGCACGCTGTGGCGGTTTAACAGCGCGACCGACGGCAGCGAGCCAGTCGGGGCGTTGGTCCAGGGCGGTGACGGCAATTTCTATGGGACGGCGGCCGGGGGCGGGGCGAACGACGCCGGCACGGTGTTTCGGGTCAGTTCCGGGGGCGCATTCACGAACCTGTATAATTTTACCGGCGGCACCGACGGGGGAGTTCCCATCGCCGGGCTGATCCTGGGGAGCGACGGCTCTTTCTATGGAACGACGGCGACCGGCGGGACGAGTGGCAACGGCACCGTATTCAAGATCACTTCGGGGGGAGCGTTGACGACCCTGTACAGCTTTCTCGGAGGCGCTGGCGACGGAAGCATACCGGCGGCGACGCTGATTCAGGTCAACTCCACCAGTTTCCTGGGAACAACCTTCTCTGGCGGGACGAACGACGATGGGGTTGTCTTCCAGCTCAACCTAACGGGAGGGGCGAGCAACGCCGTGACCATTTTGCATAGTTTTACCGGCGCGGACGGGGCGAACCCGGAGGCGGGGTTGATCCTGGCTCCCGACGGCCTCTACTACGGGACGGCCTCGGGGGGCGGAGCGATTGGCAATAACGGGACGATATTCCGAATCGATTTGACGGGAGCTTTCACGAATTTGTATTCGTTCGCCGGCCAGGCTGACGGCGCCATCCCCGTGGCGGGCCTGGTGCAGGGTAGCGCCAGCAATTTCTTTGGGACGTGCCTGGCGGGGGGGACGAACGACAATGGGACGGTGTTTGAACTCGGCTTCGTTCCTGGCACGACCAATGTTGTGAACACTGTGCTCAGTCAAATCACGGCGATCGAGATCGTGGGCATAGACGTCATCATCACCATCCCGTCCTTCACCAACCAGACGTATCAATTGCAGGCCAGCGCCTTGATGAACCCGACGAACTGGTTCAATGTCACTGGCGCGTTGGTGCCGGGCACGGGTTTGCCGGTCACGTTGACCAACTTTAGTGGCGCTTTGTCGACGCAGCAATTCTATCGGGTTGACATCGGCCCGTAAACGTCGTGGGGGGTCGAGTTTTTGCGGTACTTGTACAACGGGGGGGAGGCGCCGACCCCGGCGTTGGGGTGAAATTCGGGCTGGTTATCGGGCAGCGATAATTTGGCTGGACAGGGGCACTGGGGAAAAGGTAGAATCGGGGGAGCAAATGAACGTTCAACTTCCAACGCTAAACGCTCAACATCCAGCTTTCAACGAAGGCAAAACCGCGGTCAACGCCCGCGGCTACAGCGGCGATCCGAACACGGAGAAACACGGGCGGGACGCCCGCGCCACCAGCAACGGGGGAAGTCCGCCGTCGCTCTTCGAGCTATGGCGCGACTCGCTGCTGTGCGCAGCATGGTTTACTCGCTACGCTCGGTTGGCTCCGCTCAGTCCCCTGAGCTACGCCCTTCGGGCGTCGGCACGACGCGACGCCATCTCGGTGCTACCCCCGCACCTCGATTCTGCGAAACGAATCCCCCAGTTAAGTGGCGCTGTATGAATTAGTTAGGAAATTGGGAGTGTGAATTTGGTACAGGCGAAAAGGACAGCGCCGCGTCGGAGGACGCGGCCTACAACAGGTTGAGTGATGGGTATTATTCCGCTGGAGGATAATTTCACCGATATCCTGGGGAAGGCGCAGCGGGGGCTGAACCTTTCGGGCAGTGGACTTTCCGAACGCGCGGGCGTGTCGCTGGCGCAACTCAATGCGGTCCGGGGGGGCGCGGTGGATGAAGCCGTGCTGCGCAAGCTGGCGGCGGTGCTGCATCTGGGCGCGGAGGCGTTGGTGGCCAGTGCGCGGGAGGCGTGGCGTCCGCAGGACCCCGGGGCGGTCGCGGGGCTGGGCTGTTTCAACACGCCGTTCAGTGACATGACGGTGAACGCGTATCTGGTGTTCGACGCGAAGACGGGGCGGGCGGCGGCGTTCGATACGGGCGCGGACTGCGATGGGATGGTGGAATTCATCCGCGAGAAGCGGCTGGCGGTGGGCTTGATTTTGTTGACGCATACGCATACCGACCACGTCTATGACCTGGATCGGTTGAAGGCGGCGACGGGGGCGAGGGCGTGGGTCAGCGAGCGCGAGCCGCTGTCGGGGGCGGAGGCGTTCGCGGAGGGGAAGACGTTTGCGGTGGGCGGATTGGGGATCGAGACGCGGCGGACGAGCGGTCATGCGCGCGGGGGGACGAGCTTTGTGGTGACGGGTCTGGCGCGGCGGGTGGCGGTGGTGGGCGACGCGCTGTTTGCGGGTTCGATGGGCGGCGGGATGGTGGATTATGGCGAGGCGTTGCGGACGAATCGCGAGGGCATTTTTACGCTGCCCTATGAGACGATCCTCTGTCCCGGGCATGGGCCATTGAGCACGGTCGGCGAGGAGAAGCGGCACAACCCGTTTTTCCCGGAGTTTCAGCAACAACAAGGCAGCCAGCAGCAATGAAGCGCGCGGAGGGAATTGGCGGCTTGAGGCGAATGTGTTTTTACACAGTACCGGGGGGCTTCGCGGAGGTTTCCCTGACCGTCAAATGCGAGGGAAGCAGCACATCCATGAGGCTTTCATCCTCCGAGTCGGCGCGCTTGAGCAGCAGTTCGGCGGCGGTCACTCCGATTTTTTCGGGGTCGGCATGCGCCCCCGTGATTTTGGGATTTTCCTCCACGCAAACGCGCGTGGCATCCACGGCGACCACGCTGATTTCCTCCGGCACACGCCACCCACTTTGCATCAGGCAATTGATCACCCCGCGGGCCATCAAGCCGTTGGCGCAAATCCAGGCGGTGGGAAAATTCTTGCGGGAGATTTGGGCGAGCATGTTTTCAGCCGCTTTCCATCCGCCGAGGCGGTCGCCAAGTTCCACATTCATCGTGAATTTGTCGGCCAGTTTCAAGCCGTGCCGACTCAACGCCTCAACCAATCCTGCGTGCCGACGGATATTGTAATGAAGCCCCTTGTCGCCAGCCACCCAGGCAAATTGGCGGTGCCCCAGCTCCACCAGATGTTCTACCAGGAGACTCAGCGCCTGCTTTTCGTTCGGCATTACCGAATGGCAGATTCCGGGATAGCTCACGGATATGGCCACCAGATTCGGCTGCACGGCTTTGATGGCTTTCAGGAATTTCTCGTCCACCTGTCCGAGCACAGCCAGGCCGAAGACCTGGTTTTGCCGGAGCTTTTGTTGCACGGTACGGACGCCGAGATCGTCTTCGGATCCCAAAAACACCGAGTGATAGCCGTGCGCCAGCAAGCCCGCATGCAACCCGTGTTGGACGTGGCTGAAAAAATTACTCTGGGTGTGCAACCGCAGGCCGCTCCGCAAAATGAACCCCACGTTCGTCACCAGGGCGCCGCTGCCATTCAGCTGCATGCCCTTGGGCCGGTACCCGATCTTGAGCGCGTGGTCCCAGATCCGCTGGTAGGAATCCGGGTTGATGTTCTGCCGCTTCCCGTTGAGAACCATGGAAACCAATGCCTGCGAAACGTCCAGGTCGCGAGCAATGCGCTGCTGTGAAACACTCTCCTTTTTCTTCACGGTTGAGAATTTAGTCCAATCAGACCATGGTTGAAAGCAGAAAGTATCGACAGCGCCGCGACGGTTTATAAATCTTTCCGCTTGCAAGTGGGCTGAATACTTGATAAGTATTAAGCGATGTCCAACCATCGCGCCATTGTTGCCTTGAGTGACCTCGAGGTTGCCGACTTCTTCCCCGGCCCGCTGTGGGGGGAATTGGAAAAGCTCCTACCCGGATACCGCCGTATCCGCCTCCCGCTGGCCGGCCCGGATGATTGGGAGCGGCTGTGGCGCGGGTCTCCGGCGGACATTCTCATCTCCGCGTGGCAAACGCCCTCACTCAACTCCACCCTGCAGCCGGCGGATTTGAAGCCGTTGCGTTACGTTTGCCATCTGGCGGGCACCATCCGTAAGCTCATCCCCCGTGAGTTGATCGAGCGGGGCCTGGTGGTCACGAATTGGGGCGGTTCGATTAGCGCGACCGTTGCCGAATGCACGCTGATGCTTATGCTGATGGCCCTGCGGCGCGCCTCGTATTGGGCTGTGGCCATGCATCGGGACGGCGCATGGAAAGATGGGAACACCTTCACCCAAAGTTTGCTGGGCCGGCGCGTGGGAATTCACGGCTTCGGCTCGATCAGCCAATGTCTGGTCCCGATGCTGCGGCCGTTCACCTCGCAGATTCAGGCCTTTTCACCGAGCATGCCGGATGAGATTTTCTCCAGTCTCGGCGTGAAACGTCTGGCGTCACTGGAGGAATTGTTTACCCAATCCGACGTGGTTGTGGAGTTGGCCGCGGCAACGCCGGAGAACTATCACATCGTGACGGAGAGTCACCTTCGCATGATTCCCGATGGCGGCGTGTTTGTAAACGTGGGGCGCGGCTGTGTGGTGGACGAGGTCGGACTGCTCCACATCGCGCGGGAAGGTCGGTTGGAGATTGCGCTCGATGTTTTCGAGCAAGAGCCACTGCCAATCGATTCGCCCTTGCGCGGATTGCCAAACGTCACGCTCCTACCCCACCTCGGCGGTCCCACACGCGACCGGCGGCGCGATGCCGGGGCGTTCGCGCTGAAGAATCTCCGGGCCTTTTTACACGGTGACCCGCTGGACGCCGTCGTGACATTGGAGGTTTATGACCGAACCAGTTAACGTAAGCGGCCTGGCGTGGGGCGTTTCAACTCTCGGTTGCGCGGAGTTCTCCCTTCCGGAAATCTGCGAACTTCTGAGCGAGTTCGGTCTCCGCGAACTGGAGATTCGTGCCGTGGACGGGCGTCTGGATGTCCCGCAGTGGGCTGCGGACAAGGGCTGGTCGCCACAGCGGGCAATCGCTTTGCTGGCGAAGCATCAAATCCAATTCCGTGTCGCGGGTTCGTCCTTCAAACTCGTCGGCAACGATGGGAAGTCCCGGGCCGAGATGTTGGCGTTTTGCCAGTGGGCCGATTCCTGGGGCGCGCGCTATGTCCGCGCTTTTGGCGGCGGCACCTGGGGGCAACCGTTGAACGAAGCGGATTACGATCAAGCGGCCCAGGCGGTCGCGTGGTGGCAACAGGAAAAAAAGCTGTGCGGCTGGCGCATTGAATTGTTGCTAGAAACACACGACGGGTTCTCCGCGTCCGGCCCGTGCCGCAAGCTGCTTGCCCGATTGCGTGAACCGATCGGCATCATCTGGGACTCGCATCACACCTGGCGGCTCGGCGGTGAATCCCCGCGCGAATCGTGGTCGCAACTCTCCACGTGGATTCGTCACATTCATATCAAAGACAGCATCGCCAGGCCCTCGGCGCGGCATCCGTACACGTACGTTCTGCCCGGCGACGGCGAGATGCCACTGGGACAAATCGTCGACCTGCTGACCGAGCATCAATTCGCAGGGGCAATTTCGCTGGAGTGGGAACGTCTCTGGCATCCGTATCTGCCGCCGTTGCGCGAGGCATTGACACAATTGGAAGCGCAGCCGTGGTTTGTGACTCCTGTGAAGGCTGTCAATGAAAACCAATCTCCTGCCATCACCCGTTAATTCTCCCGCGACAACTTCGTACGCTCCCGTAAACGCAGGGCCGGACGGTGCTTACGTGTGGTGGCGTTCCGCGGCCGAAAACCTTCTCGTTCCGCTCGCCGCTCTGATGAAGCCAGACAAGGCGGATCTACCATTGCGCGGGCAAGCCAGCAACCACGGCGCGCCAGCGGACCGGCTCGAATCCTTCGCCCGCCCGTGCCTGCTCGCGGCTCATTGGCTGGTGAGCGAACCGGGCGCAGCCGAGAAGCTTTCCCGCGACGAAATTGCGGCATGGTTCCGGCGCGGGTTGGTGGTTGGCACCGACCCTTCCAGTCCGGAATCCTGGGGGCCGACAGCCAATCATCACCAGCACACCGTCGAAATGGCGGCGCTGACTCTGGCCCTGCAAATCGCCCGCTCGTCCCTGTGGGAGCCGTTGTCGAAACCGGAGCGCGAGCAGGTGGCGCGCTGGTTGGCCAGCATTCGCGGCGCGGGATTACATCGCAACAACCACATGTTCTTCAGCGTGATGACGCTCGCCTTCCTGAATCAGGAGGGTTTTACCCGCAGCAGCGACGGGCCGGTGATGCGCCATTTGCTGGACGTGCTCGAAAGCATGGCACTGGGCGGCGGATGGTTCATTGACGGAATGAACGAAACAGTGGATTACTATCAAGCCTACGCCTTTCATTATTACGGACAGTGGTGGGCGAGACTCTACGGTTACACCGACCCCAAACGTGCCCGCCGCTGGAAGGATTGGACCCGGCAGTTTCTCAAGGATTACATCCACTTCTTTGCCGCGAGCGGCGAAAATCCTCCGTTCGGGCGGTCGCAATGCTACCGGTTCGCAGCGACGGCGCCGTTTGGTCTCGCAGAACTTTGCGGCGTGGCAGCAATCCCGCCGGGCCAGGCCCGGCGAGTCTGCACGCGCAACCTGGATTTTTTTCTTCGTCGGCACGTGTTACAGGAACAAGGAGCATTGTCCCTGGGCTGGACCGACGAATTTCCGGAGATCACCGAGACTTATAGTTGCGCCGGCTCCCCGTATTGGGCTGCCAAAGGGTTTTCCCCGTTGCTGCTGTCGTCAAAACACCGGTTTTGGCAGGCGAAAGAAGAACGTTTGCCGTCCGAAAAATCAGATTTCCAAATTGCCGTACCGCAAGCCGGATTGGTCGTGCGCAGTCATGATGGCGAAATCGAGGTCTTGAACAACGCCAACGGAATCAGCGTGGGCAACATCCCGTTCGGCGCCTGGAAATGGGGCAAGCTGAGTTTCCGGTCCGGCATTGGCGGAGAGATTGCGCCGTCTGCCGGGCGTTACCCATTCGACGCGGCGCTTACGGCGGAATTCGCGAACGGCTCGGTTTATGGCCGCCACCAATGTCAGCCTGTTGCCGTGGCGGCGGATCATTGCGCGTCGGTGTACGGCTTGGGAGACCGATACAGTCAGAACCACGCCAGTGTGGAAACGCACCTCTGGTGGAAAGGCGGGTGGCAGTTGCAGTGGCACCGCGTGGTTGCTTATCAACCAGCCATCTTTCGGCTGGGCACGTATAGTTTGCCGCTGGAAGATGCCGCGCACCGCGAACTGACGATTGCCGCTGGCTTCGCTCGCGCCAATACCGTTGAATTGGGCGTGGCCATCCAACCGTTGCTGGGTTTCCAGCACATCAAAGCGCACGAGTCCGATCCGGAACGCCGCACACACATTCTCACCTGGCACTCGCTCGTTCTGGCGGCGGAAACAGAAAAGATCGCCGGCGAGCAACACTTGATGGCATTGGTTTGGGTTGGACGGACGGATAAGGAACGCGTTCCCTGGAAGGTCCAATCCAGTTCCGAGGGCAACCTGACGCTGCGCCATCCGGCGCTCGGAGAATGGCACCTGACGCACGCGGAACTGCCAAAGTTGTCCGCGATGGGCTAATCGAATTAATCCGATTGATGGTTATGATGACCAGGCCGGATCGACCATGCGAGAGCGATTCCGAGCACGAACGACTGCGGCGCCTCTGGTGGCAGCGGATAAGACGTTCGTCCTCAGAAAACAGACGGGACGCCGACCGCGACGAACTTCATCATCACCAATCCGATCTCCGGGGTGAACCCGGAAATCCTACCGTCTCCATAAATGCCGTAGGGTCTTCCAAGGCCGCCTTCCAGCGGCACGGGAAGCGCTACGGAGAGTTGTGCCGCGGGAAGGACTCGAAAAACAGGTGAGAATTCGCTTGCATTACCGGTCAGCCTCCGTTAATATTTATAAACATGAAGCAACGGGAAGGCTCCTTTATTCCCAGCGGAAATAGTAACGCGCTGCTTGGCGCACACGTTGTGGACGTTGGTGCAAGGGCGCGTGGGAACCCAGGAGCACGCTAGTGCTCCACAAACGGCGAGGGATAGATAAAATGACTCAGTCGCAACCTGTCACCCGGAGATTTCGTAAATCAACCCCAGTCCTCATTGCCGCAGTCATGGCCGTTGGATTACTGGCCAGCGTGTCGCGCGGTCTGGCGGTCACCATGACCTGGACAAATGGCAGCGACGTCTGGACCAGCCCGACGGCTTGGACGACGAACCAATCCACCGCCTATACGAACGAAATCATCGGCGTGGTCACAAATCAGGTAACCAACTCTTTATGCGTGGCGGTGCTTCCGCCCAACTCGATCGTCGTCACCAACTGCGTCGGTGGCACGGGCGGTTCCCCCTCAAGTGGCGACAGCGCGCGCTTCACAAACAACACGAGTTACACCGTCACTGTCAACGTCACGACAAACCTGAGCGTCATGACGTTCACGAACACCGCGGGGGTGGTCACGCTGAATGCCGGCTTATCGACCTTGACCGTCACGGGCCGGTTTAGGGTTGCCGATGGCGGTGCTACGTCGACGGTCGTCTGGGCGGGCGGGACTCTCTCCGTCGCAAACGGCAGCCTGGCGACGACAGAAATTGGCAGCGCCAACACCAACTCTGTGGGCATTTTGATGGTTACCAATGGAACTGCGATCATGGAGCGGAGTGTTTTGATCGGCGGAAACGTTGGAGTTGGAGCGGTTGGCAAACTCGTCATCAGTGGTCCCGGCGTTGTCACGAATAGCCCCGGCATGTCCGCGGCGTCGGCGTTTATCTTTAGGCCGCGCAGCCCCGGCAGTGAACTGATCATCACCAACGGCGGTAAGCTGTTTTGGGCTGGTGAGGCCAGGGCCGACTCGAACGGTTTCATCCTCGTTTCGGGTCCAAATAGCTTTTTGTATTGCACGAACATCTTGGGCGCCACCAGTACCTTCGCTGTCGGAACGACAACCGGGCCTGGGAGCCGGTTGATCGTCAGCAACGGAGGGACCATCTTCTCGGATGGTACCATTTCCATCGGTAGAAATAGCTCTTCATTCAATACGGGGGTTGTCGTCGGTGCGGGGTCCAAATTGATCTCGTCAGTGAATGGAAATTTCACCGTTGGCGTTGGCAGTGCAGGTGCCAGCGACAATTACCTGACCGTTTATGACGGTGGCTTTGTCAACTGTCAGGGTCCCTTCTTCTCCGTACCGGGCGGCACAGTCACCAACGCGTCATTTTTCATGGGTGGGACAGGCGCAATGAGTACAGGGATGGCGATAGCCGTTCGGGTCAATTCACAGGCGCTGAACAGCTTGATCGTCGTGACCAACGCGGTGTTCACCTGCAGTCAGATGCAAATTCTGGGTGTTGGCAGCAACAATCTTACTGTTTTGTCGAAGGGAACGCTCATCTTCAGTAATCAATACGCCGCGAGCGCCACGTTAACAAACGTTCTGTCTATCAACGGCACATCCAGTGCTCTCACGATTGACGGGGGCACCATCAATGCCGTCAGCGGCACCAACGCCCTCGGCGTCATCATTGGCAGCGGCTCGCTTACTACAGGCAACTCCTTGACTATCATCAACGGGGGCAAGCTCCTGACGGAGGCCGGGTCCATCGGTGGAAACAGCTCGTTTAGCACTGGCGTTGTCTCTGGCGTCGGGTCGGTCTGGTCGAACTTCACGGCCGGAGTCAGCAATTTCAACTCCAATGACATTGTTGTCGGTGCCGGCAGTTCGGCAAGCGGCAGTCTCAACTACCTGGCCGTGCAGAATGGCGCGTCCTTGTTCAACAACGGGTCGTTGGATATTGGAAACAGCGGCAGTTCCACGCTCAATTCGGTCCTGTTCGGCGGCCCCGGGGCATCGGCTGTTATCAACATCACCGGAATGCTCAACATTGGCGGTGGCAGCGGGACATCCGGAAACTCGCTGACGGTTTCAAACGCCAGCGTGAGTTGTGACACACTCAATGTCGGCGGCAACGGCACCAACCGAGTTAACAACACACTCTTCATTAAGGGCGGGATGATCTCGGCAAATGCCGTCCGGGTCCGGCTTTCGAATACGGTTGTCTTCACCGTCGGCACACTCAGCGCCGGAGGTATGGACACGGATCCCGGCGCCAACAATAGCAATGTCTTCGTCGTCGGCGATGGCACCAGCGCCGCATTCTACGACATGGCAGCGGGCGGCACCGGCTATCACGGCTTCAGCAATGGCGGTCTCGTTGTCACCAACGGCGCCTCCCTGCGCGGCAACGGTACGCTTACCGGCACCATGACTGTGCTCGGCACGTTCGCCCCCGGGTTCACGAATTCTGTCGGTTCGATTTTCAGCAGCAATAGCCTTTCGTTTGGAAGTTCCGCCGCGCTGAACTACGACCTGGGCACCAGCAGCGATTCGGTGACAGTCAACAGCAACCTGAAATTGGGCGGCACGCTCAACGTCACCGATGCTGGCGGATTTGGCACCGGTAACTACACGCTGTTCACGTACGCTGGCTCCTTGAATAGCGGCACGCTGACCGTCGGCGCCACGCCCAACGGCAGTTTGACCTACACCATCAACACGAACACTACCGGCACGGTGATCCTGCAAGTAACCGGCGGCAGCGATCCATTCACGACCTGGCAGACGCAGTACTTCACCGGCAGCCCCTTGAGTCCAGCCCCTGGCGCGGATCCACTGGGTAAAGGCATCAGCAACACCAATCAGTTTCTGGCGGGATTCAATCCCACGAATGCTGCGGCATACGTCCATATCACCACCATCTCCAAGACGAACAGTAGTACTGACATCCGGGTGGACTACCTGGGCGCCAGCGGCGATAGCACCTATACGGGTGGGCCTACCTCCCGCACCAACGTGCTGGAGTTCACCGCGGGCACAGCCGGCAGTTATAACAGCAACAACTTCGCCAGCACCGGCGTGACCAACATTCTCAGTGGTGGCGTGGGACTTGGTACGTTGACCAACATGGTGGACAGTGGCGGCGCGACGAACGTCCCGGCGCGATACTATCGAGTCCGTGTGCTGGTGCCGTAACATGCCCGCCGACGGGCGGCAGCGTCGCTGTCGGTAAGACATTATGCGTCCCAATCGGGTCAGTATGTTCGCCTTGGTTCTCGCGCTGGCCCTCGGCCTCGCCAGCGCGACGGCTTGGGCGGACCCCAGCCAGCCGCCGGGAAGCAACTTTGATTTGAGTCATTGGAAGCTTCAACTCCCCACCTCCAACGGCGTGCTTACGGGCACCAGCGGAAGCGTGGATGAGAAAACTCCGGCCCAACTGGTGGCAGGCTTTACCAACACCTATTTTTACACCGGATCAGATGGCTCCATGGTTTTCTGGGCGCCGGATGATGGGGCCACAACCGGCGGTTCCACCCATCCGCGCAGCGAGTTGCGTGAAGAGATCCTTCCGGGCAACGACAATACGAATTGGTTTTTATACGGCACCCACACGCTGAACGCCCAATGCAAGGTGTGGCAGATTCCCTCCGACACCAAGAAGGTGATCATCGGACAAATCCACGGTTTTACCGGCGCGGCGCTGCCGCTGGTGAAAATCCAGTACAACAACGGCACGCTCGAAGGCACCATCAAGACGAACGCAACCGATGACGCTAGCGACAAGAAATTCACGTATGCCTTCGTCGGTCTGAGTAACAACATCACGTACCAGATCAAAGTCGTGAACGGCTTGGTCTCGATTGCGATCAACGGCATCACCAACTCGCTGAACGTTTTCCAGACCGACCCGAACTGTGCCGCCAACAACGCATATTTCAAGGCCGGGTCCTATAATCAAACCATCAACCAATGCAACTGCGCCACGGATGGCGCCCGGGTTGCCTTTTATGCCGTGACCCTGTTCCACGCGCCGAGCATCACCAACCAGCCCGCCAGCCAAACCGTTTCGGTGGGCAGCAATGTGACCTTCAGCGTGGGTGCGCTCGGCAACCCACCGTTGAAGTATGCCTGGCGGCTAAACAGTACACCCATCAGCAACGCCACCAGCGCTACGCTCTCGATTCCCAATGTCCAATTGACCAACGCCGGCACTTACTCAGTGGTGGTCACCGACATCGTTGGCAGCGTCACCAGCACCAATGCCACGTTGACCGTGGCCACGCCTGCGCCCGTGGCCAGTTTCACAGCCAGCCCGACCAATGGTGCGGCGCCGTTGGGGGTAACGTTCACCGATACCTCGTCCGGGCCGCCCACAAACTGGTCTTGGACTTTTGGTGATGCCGGCACGTCAACGGCGCAGAGCCCGAGTCACACGTACACGACGGCCGGCACATACACGGTGAGGTTGATCGCCAGCAACACGGGAGGTTCGAGTACCAATACGAAGGCGAACTTGATCAGCGTTTATGATCCATTTGCCTGGTGGCAACTACAGTACTTCGGCAGCACCAACAATAATCCCAACACTGCACCGGGCGGGGACTACACCGGCACCGGCATGAGCAACACCAACGAATTCCTGGCAGGTTTGAATCCCACCAACCCGGCGGCGTATCTGCACATCATCAGCATCGCCAACACGAACAGCACGGACATTGACGTGATTTATCTGGGG
>JBGOTY010000044.1:0-14905 GCA_041476745.1 Verrucomicrobiia bacterium
ACAAAATCCTGCGCCATCCCGACACCAGTGGCGCGCTGTCGGTCCTGCTCGTTCGCACGGGCGAGCGCTGGGCGCTGTGGGAACCATGGCAGGCGAGCGGACGTATTTATCGTATCGACCGTCATCTTTACAAACACATCCATGGCTCCAGCGTGATCTTCGAAGAAATCAACCATGACCTCGGCCTGCGCTTCCGTTGGAGCCTCAGCACCTGCGAGCCGTACGGATTCGTCCGTGAATGCCTGCTCGAGCGCCTCGGCGACGCCGGTCCCGTCGAGGTGCGATATCTCGACGGCTGGCACCAGCTGCTTCCGCCAGGGGTCGATCAGGAAACCTTCGGCCGGTTCAGTTATCTCGCCGAAGCCTATATGCGCCACGAATGCGGAAACGAGGAATCCCTCGGCATTTTCACGCTCAATGCAGCCATTATCGACCGGGCCGAAGCCTGCGAATCCCTGCGCGCGGCCTGCGCCTGGTCGATCGGTCACACCCATCCGGTCATCCTGTTGTCAGAACGGCAAGTACCGGCCTTCTGCCGCGGAGAGTTTGTCCAACCCGAACGCGAGGTTCGTGGCGAATTCGGCGCCTACCTCGTGGCCGACAGTGTAACGGTCGCGCCCGGCCATCCGCACCGCTGGTTCACGGTCGCCGACACCAGACTCGACCACTCGGTACTCGTGCGCCTTCAGGATCAACTGAAGGAGCCAGCGGCCCTCGAACGTTCCCTGCGCCAAAGTCTCGCGGCTAACCGCAACGGCCTGCGCCGCCGCATCGCTGGCGCCGACGGTCTGCAGCAAACCGCGGATCAATCGGCGAGCGTCCATCATTTTGCCAACGTGTTGTTCAATTGCATGCGGGGCGGCACCTTCAACGATTCGTACCGTTTCCCCGGCAAAGATTTCGCGGCGTTCGTCCGTGCGCACAACACCACGCTGCACGCGAGCCATCAACAATGGCTGGGAGAATTGCCGGAGTTGCTGGCGCTGGATCAACTGCACCAGGAGGTCGCGAAACGCAACGATATCCATCTTTTACGGCTGGCACACGAGTATTTACCATTGAGCTTCAGCCGTCGCCACGGCGATCCGAGCCGGCCCTGGAATCGATTCGACATCCACGTCAAGGACGAACAAGGCCGTCCGCTTTTCGCCTACCAGGGCAACTGGCGCGACATCTTCCAGAATTGGGAAAGCCTGGCGCAGAGCTATCCCGGCTGGCTCGAACAAATGATCAGCGTGTTCCTCAACGCCTCAACGGCCGACGGCTACAATCCGTACCGCATCACGCGCAACGGCGTTGACTGGGAGGTCAGCGACCCCCGGGATCCCTGGAGCCACATCGGTTATTGGGGCGACCATCAGATCATTTACCTGCTGCGTTTGCTTGAAAGCGAGGAGCGATTCCAACCGGGTCGATTGGCCAGCCAACTCCGCACGGAGGCTTGCGTTTACACGCACGTGCCGTATGAAATCGACGGCTTCGACGAGATCGTAGCGGATCCGCAGCACACGATCACCTTCAACCATTCACTTCACCAACTCCTGATGTCGCGGGCCGGTCAACTGGGCGCCGACGGCAAGCTGTTGACGGACGACCATGGTGAAATCGTCCTGGTCTCGCTCGCGGAGAAACTGCTGGTGCCGCTGTTGGTTAAGCTCAGCAACTTCGTGCCCGGTGGCGGCATCTGGCTCAACACCCAGCGGCCTGAATGGAACGACGCCAACAACGCGCTCGCGGGCTGGGGCCTGTCAATGGTCACGGTGTGCCACCTCCGTCGTTACCTGGCGTTCTGCGACCGGATTTTTGCCGCGAGTGGAAACAGGCCGGTCCCGCTCTCGGCGCCCGTCGCCCGGCTGCTCGCGGACATCACCTCCATCCTGCGCGACGCCGTCAAAGCGGCGGAGCAGGGGTTTGATGATTCATCGCGCTTCCAGGTGATGGCCGCGCTTGGTCGCGCCGGTGAAAAGCATCGCCACGCCATTTATACCGGCGGTAAGAATGACCGCAAGATCGTGCCACTCGGCGCCTTGCGCGGGCTGGTTGAGGCGGCGTTGCCGGTGATTGAATCGACCATTCGCGGCAACCGTCGCCGCGATGGCCTCTTCCACAGCTACAACGTGCTGCACCTTGAGGGCGACCGGGCGCGTGTGGCCCATCTGTACCCGATGCTGGAAGGTCAGGTCGCCGTGTTGAGTTCCGGCTTGCTGAAGCCCGCCGAAGCGTTGGCCGTGTTGCGCGCCCTGCGCGCCAGCGCACTGTATCGCGCCGACCAGCACAGCTATCTGCTTTATCCCGACCGCGAGTTGCCTTCGTTTCTCGCCCGCAATACGCTGAAGGGAGGTCCACCGCTGAAGGACCCTTCGCTCTTCGTAGCCGACGAACAAGGACAATGGCATTTCCAAGCGGACCTGCGTAGCGCCAGTGATGTTGCCAAGCGCCTCGACCATCTTCAAACGGACGAGGACATGCGGAAGACTGTGCTGGAATTGTGGGAAGCCACTTTCCGCCACAGCGAATTCACAGGGCGTAGCGGCACCTTCTTCGCCTTTGAAGGACTCGGTAGCATTTACTGGCACATGATTGCGAAACTCCTCCTGGCCGCGCAGGAATGCCATCACCAAGCGCTCCGGGGGGGAAGTGACCCTGACGTAACGAAAGCGTTGGCCGAGGCGTACGACGATGTGCGGCGGGGACTCGGTTTCTGCAAAACGCCGGACGCTTACGGTGCGTTCCCGACCGACCCGTATTCGCATTCCCCGCGGCATCGTGGCGCCCAACAGCCGGGCATGACCGGCCAGGTGAAGGAGGAAATCCTGACGCGCTGGGGCGAACTGGGCATCGCGGTCGAGGACGGGCAGTTGCATTTCGAGCCGCGGCTACTGCATCAAGCCGAGTTCTTCCCGTCGGCACAACGCTTCCTGTATCTCGATGTGCAAAATCGGGAGCAGTCCTGGGAGTTGCCCGCGAACAGCCTCGCCTTCACCTATTGTCAGGTACCGGTCAGCTATCAGCTGGCCGATACCGCCAGCATCCTCGTCGAACGCGCAGACGGAACCCAGGAAACCGTCCGCGGCAAAGCCTTGGGAAATGCTGATAGCGTTTCGGTCTTCACGCGCGCCGGGAAAATCTCCCGTCTCGCTGTCCTTGTACCACGCACGGAGTTACGACCATGAACAAACAAAAATCCCTACAATTCATCCTTCTCGTCACTATGCAACTCACAACTCTAATGGGCCGCGCACTAGCTGCGCCGCGTTTGGATGTCAGGCTCGATGAACAGTGGAAGTTCATCCGCCAGGACGTACCCGATGCCGCGACGGCGAATTTCGACGACGCGGCGTGGCAATCCGTGACCCTGCCGCACACGTGGAACAACCTGGACGGCCAGACCAGCGGCACCCCTTACTACCGTGGCATCGGCTGGTACCGCCGTCATCTGCTGGTGGACGCGCAATACGCCGGCAAGAGTTTGTTCCTAAAATTCGACGGCGCCGCGACGGTGGCCGAGGTCCTCGTCAATGGCAGCCCTGTCGGAACCCACAAGGGAAACTTCGCGGCGTTCTGCTTTGACGCGACGCCATTTCTACGGGTCGGCCAGGACAACGTGATCGCCGTCAAAGTAAACAACGCGAAAGACAGCAACGTTCTGCCATTGAGCGGTGATTTCACCGTCTTTGGTGGCCTCTACCGCGATGTCCACTTGCTCGTGCTCGACAAACTCTCGGTCACGCCACTGGACTACGCCTCTCCCGGCGTTTACATCAAACAAACAAGCGTGACCAAGGATTCCGCCGAGTTCGACATCACTACCAAGCTGCGCAACGCAAACAACTCCGCCAGAAACGCTGCAGTGCTTTGCACCATCGTTGATGCAAATGGCAAGATGATCCAACAGGCAACTTCCCACGAGGCGCTCGGGTCCAACGCAGTCGCGGATGTCATCCAGCACATCAAAATTGCCAAACCGCATCTTTGGAACGGGAGAGTCGATCCTTATTTGTATCGAGTGGCAGTCGTGGTCAGGGATGGGGACAAGGTCACGGACGCTGTGACCCAGCCGCTGGGTATCCGAACGTTCCGAGTCAGTCCCGACCAAGGCTTCTTCCTGAACGACGTCTCGTATCCCCTGCATGGTGTCAGTCGCCATCAAGATCGTATCGACAAGGGTTGGGCCATCGGCCAACCCGAACAGGAAGAGGATTTTCGGTTGATCACTGAAATGGGCGCAACGTGCGTACGGCTCGCCCACTACCAACAGGATCAGATCGTTTATGACTTGTGCGACCGCAACGGGCTGGTTCTCTGGACGGAATTGAGCCTGGTGAACGAACTGACCGATTCCGAGGCCTTCACGGAAAACGCACGTCAGCAATTGACGGAGTTGATCAAACAGAACTACAACCACCCGTCGATCGCCTTCTGGGGGATCTTCAACGAGCTGCATATGAAAAACCAGTGGTACGATGCCCCGCCCAAGTGGGACCTGGTCAAGCAGCTCAATCAGGTGGCGAAGGATCTCGATTCGACCCGCCTCACCACGGCCGCCAGCTGCATCAGATCGGTCCACCCGATGAATGCCGTCACGGACGTCATGGCCTTTAATCGGTATTACGGGTGGTACAACGGCAAGGCGTCAGACTGGCCCGGGGCGCTGGATACCTTTCACCAGGAGTGGCCCAACCGCGGCATCGGTATTAGCGAATACGGCGCGGGGGCCAGTATTAGCCAGCACGAAGTCTCGACGAACCAACCGGTCGCTGGCTCGCACTGGCATCCCGAAGAATACCAGGATGTCTTGCACGAGCAGGCGTGGCTGGCCATGAAAGACCGTCCGTGGCTCTGGTGCGAACTGGTGTGGAACATGTTTGATTTCGCCGTCGGCCAACGCAACGAGGGGGACGTGCCGGGCCGGAACGACAAGGGACTGGTCACTTACGACCGCAAGGTGAAAAAGGACGCGTTCTTCTGGTACAAGGCCAACTGGACGACGACCCCGTTCGTTTACATCACCAGCCGGCGCTTTACCAACCGCAGCGAACCCAAAGCGCCGGTGAAGATTTACTCCAACTGCGAGGCGGCGGAGTTGAAGATCAACGGCGTCAGCCAGGGAGCGGTCCGCTCCACGAACCATATCTTCCTGTGGAATGACATGCTGCTCGCACCGGGTGAGAACCGCATCGAGGTCAGCGGCACCCAAGCCGGCAAAACGTACACAGACTCCTGTTTGTGGACGTATAAAGCCGGTGCTGAGAAACCGTAGGCCCTCAGATTTCAAGGCAACTGCAGGACTGCCCCTTTTTGACCCTGAGGGCTTGAGTTTGTGGGAAAAAAGGATTTATGTGCGGAAGGCGGTTTGAAGGCCGAATCGCTGATCAAGGCGGAGACCACTATGAGCACCAAACACCTGACGATTTTTGCGTTTTTGTTTTGGACCCTGGGCATGTCCTGTTCGGCAGAGACGAAGCAAGGCCCTTGCAAGATTCCAAATGGTGACTCCGGCGGAGATGGCTTCGTGGTTGAAGTGGGAGAGAAAGTTCACGGAAAGTGCAAATTCGTGATCGAGGACTTCTTCGGGAAGAAGATCATCCGCGCCAATATTGAGGTCGTGAATACCGCGGAGATCCCCATGCATTGCCATTATTACGTCGCCTTCTTCGACAAGGACGGCCAGTTACTGGGCTGCGCCTCGCAGGGGACGTCTGGTGACGATGGTTTGAAGCCGGGCCGGAATATGCAATTTGGGAGCTGCCTGATTCCGTTGCCCATCGGGACCCACGAAAAGGTTGCCTCTTATAAAGTGGCGTTCTATGAGTCGAAGTCTCCGATTGGAAAATGAATACGGATCATCCACGCTCGTCGAATCGTCATTGCAACCAGAGTTTTGGAGGAAACAAGTCCATGCGCATGATCAAGGTAATGGTCGTGGTGATTGTGGGTGGGTCACTTGTGGCGGGCAGTACGCTGGCACAGGATACGAACGCGCCGCTGACGAAGATCGAGATTTTCGAAGCCCGCACCGGGACCGTTATTATTAGAGGCAGCGTGCTCATTGGTACGATGTCGGCGCAAACGGGGACGGTGTCGGTGCGGGCCAAGGAATCCGTCGAGCCGGGCAGCGGGCGGAAGGAATATGGGATCGCGGTTGGGTTACAGGAAGGCGGTCGGATCGAAGACACTACCATGATCGACTACGACGAGTTGGATTCATTCCTGAACGGCATCGACTACATCAGCAAAGCCAACCACTCGATGACACCTCTGCCCGACTATGACGTGGGTTATACAACGGCAGGCTGGCTGCGACTCGTTGTTTACACCAGCGTCAAGCGGCCCGGCACCACACAAATCGCTTTGCAGAGCCGTCGCAACAACTGGAACCGGATATTGCTTGCGTCGGACCAGTTGGCCACGTTTCAGAACTTGATCCAGCAAGCCAAAAGCAAACTGGATTCCCTGCGCGCCGGCAAGTAGATGTCGCGGTGCTTGGCGCGGTGACGTTGAGACGGCGTTCGTTGAGGGGGCGATGGCTACAAATTATGCGGTTATGCGGGACTGACCCCTTCGCCTTCCGTTCCTGGCTATTTACGGCCGCTTCTGCTTTTCAAGTAGATCGCCTTCAAGCGAAGATAGGCACCACCCCCAAAACGCTCGAGATAGGTAACCAGCACAGCCAGCCCGGTTATCCACATCATCTTCAGGCGTGAGTTGTCATACGTACGACGGTTAACGTACACGACATCGTACTGAATCTCCTTGTAGCCGAATCCTCTCCCGACAAAGCAAAATCCCAGACGTTTCAACAACGCGTCGATATCGGTCACCAACTTCTGTCCGGACCAGGTCTCCTTCGCTTCCACTTCCACGTGCAAAACCTGCACCAGACTGGCAATCCGTTCAATGCCTTCAAGGACTTCGTAAGCAGCACCTTCCACGTCGATCCATAACGCAACACTTTGTGGTGCGCGATCCAAACTCTCAATAAACTCATCCAAGCGGGTTGATTCGATCTCTACCTCCACCGTCGGAAGACCATCGTTTCGACTACGAACCGAACTGCCGCCTGTGCGCCAGGCTTCATCGGCGCCGCTCTCCAACTGCAAGATATGGAACGTGAGCTTACCGGCGCGGTTGGCTACGGCCTTGTGGACTATCTCGATTTTGCTCTGCGCGAGATTCTGGTCGCTCCGCATCGCATCGTAGTTGTGGGGATTGGCCTCAAAGGCAATAATGCGCGCGTCTGGAAGAAAATTCCGAAACTTCAGAGAGTGCTCACCATCGCGCGAGCCGATATCACAGACGAGTTTTGGTTGAAACCGCTCGAGAAACAAATAGAAGAATATATTGCAGTTGAATTTCATGAGTAACGGGAAGCCGGTTCCTTTTCAGAAATTTATTGTCTGCAGAATCGAGAGAGAAATCAAGGGTAAACGGATCGCGACGTCGCGGCAAATCGCCTCGTAAACGGCGAGTGTTTTCCCGGATATTCATTATACAAGTCGCCTTGCAGAGCGGTCACGGCAACCGCAGCCGGATATTACTTTCGTCGGACCAATTGGCCGAGTTTCAGAACCTGATCCAGCAAGCCAAGAGCAAGCTCGATTCCTTGCGCGCCGGGAAGCAAGCGGCGCGGTTCTTGGCGCATTGATGGTGGAATACGGCCCAATCAGCATGAGGAAATTTATGGATAGCGCTATCCATAAACTGGCGAGGGTAGGCTGAGGTTCCAGGCCGCGCCCCTCATGCGGCGCCGGGAGTTGACGCCGCGTGTACAGGTCGAGTGCGGTATTCCGGAAATTATAAAACGCTGACCCTGTAGCTACTCGTTTCACTCGTTGGAGTCGAAGGTGTACCCCTAAAGCCGAATGTTCCGTATGACTGTCTAAACGAGCATGCCATGAGCCAGAAGTCTTTAGGGCCAATGCCCGCTGTGACAATCAAACTGTTCTTGCAGGCGGGTGAGCCTCAGAGGCTGCGCATCGGCGAAATTCCGAATTGGAGTGGCAAGGCGACCGCAGCACCGCGTAGCGAACTCGACCACCTTCCTCAAACAAGAGGAATTGGAAGGCCCGGGTGTGTACGTGCTCGTCGCTGCCGCCAAGGATACTGGCTTGGCGGCAGCGCAATGTGACTGGACGACGCGTACCCGCTACGGCGCGTGTGTCACGGTGCAGTAGTTTTGATTGGTCGTGCCCTGAGGGACTCCATGGAGGGGCAGGTCGGGATGGGGTTTGCCCTTGTCGGTGGACAAACTGACCTGACCGACCAGCTTCGCCCCGCCAGTTCCCGTCACCGTGATGATGTCATCCGAGCCGGGGGTGCCGCCGCCGGCCAATGTGAGGTTCAAGGTCGTGTCGACCGGAATGGCGTAGTCCACGGTATCCCCGTCGCGGTAGGAGACGCGCACGAAGCCGTTGCTGCCGCCGATGTCCGAACGATTGCTCATCGTGATGTGCATCGTGAATGCGGTGCGCTTTGGTTTGCTGGCTGTCCCTCCTAACGCCCCGCACTGACAACTTACGTCGCCGCCAGGCGGGACAGTCGGCTCCATGTCGAACGTGGAGTGATCCGACTTGGCCTGAGCGAGAACCGTGGTGGTCAAACCCCACGATCCGAGCAGCACAGACAGCAGAAGTGCGATGGTTCTTTTCATGACTCTACCTCCAGTGAAACGCGGCGGTTCATTTTGAGCCGTCCACCATGCCGCGGACATGGGGGACCGCAGTCGGCAACTTCGCTCCGACGGGAATTGACGTCCAGAAAACGCGTAGTGAGTGGGACTACTTGCGCCGGCGAGCGAACCAATTGACCCGCTTTTAATTCCACCCGTTAGCAGACCTCCTATCTGAGCTGACATTTCCCATATGACTTACATCCGCGACCATCGCGGAGGGTTGAATTTCAGTGGTCGTCATTCTATTCTCACTGATTGTGTCCGCAAGCTAATTATTTCCATCCCAAGACCGGATTGTTACCTCCGGGAACATCGTTCTGGCCCGCGAATGGGTGATCGAGCGAATTTTGAGCAATCATCGGCACAATCCTTCCCTCATCCTGCACGCATTCCCGCAACCCGACGGTCGTCGCTGCCCTGTCACGATACTTTGCGATATCGGTATCGGTCCTTAATGTGTGCGTGGAAATACTGTCCGTGCGAACTGGCGCATCATGAGTTTGGCTTGCCCCACCATCCGACAATTGTTCCGATAATCCCGATAGCCCATTTCTTACTGTTGTCATCGTAGTTGTGTGAAAGCACGACATACAGGGCACACAGCAGTACAACAACGCTGATAACGAATGCCATCCAATAGCGCTCGCGTGACGATTTGTCCGCTGGATTCGTTGCGCCGCGCTTTTTTGGTTTTGCTTTCAACTGTGGCGCAACTTTGCCACGCGATAGGAGAAACCACCAAAAAGCGGACAATGGGAAAGTATTTCTCCGCTGATTACTTTCCGTTGCGAGGAAAAAGCCGCTCCGCAATCTGCCAACCTTCGGGAAGGCCGTCGGCGCTCTTGCCCTTGGTGGACTTGGTAAGTCCGCAGAGAGTTCGGCAGTGGACTTTCAGACTTTCAACGCTGTCGAGAGGATAACGGCGGTCATTGCCGTCCGGTGGAGGCGGCAAGAGTTTGTCTAACACTTTCAATAAATCGGTGTGCGTCCAGTTGTAACGCAACACCAAAGGCCACAAGCCGATTATGCGGGCGTCAACTTCCGGGTGCGTCCACATCCGGGGTTCTGGATCGTGTTGTACCTTCCCAACCGTGCCCCATGTTTTCAAGTCCGTCTTGTGCTTCGCTGCCGCCCGTTCGTGTATGCCTTCCCAGCGTTTCCGGTCCCGCTCTGAAAACTTCGCAATGTGTCGTTGCGCAGTCCCGATGTTTGCTAGGTGCACTTTGTCGAGATTATCACAATAACAGTCCGGGCTCCGATACCACCCCACATGTGTTCCGTAGTGCAAACGGCTCTCAATCCAATCGCACAAACGCAACAAAGCACATCTGGCCTTTTCAACCTCTGACGAGGATAACTCAAAGGTCTTCCGGTCGAAAGTGAAGTCGCCTAGGGTGGAATCGTGTTGTGATTCCAAATCCCACGCCGTCATTGCTTCGTTGACCGTGTACGCATGGCAGGTGTCTTCACGACGGAAACGCGCGCACGTCATCAGCGTAAATACTAGCGTTTTGGGATGTGACGGCCAGCCTTCGGGGCAAATTATCTCCCGCACGAGACCGGTCTGCATCCCTGGCCGCTTCGTTGGTGGCGCGCTCGCATAGAGATCATGCATGGCCATTAGGCACATGTTCAGTTGCCCTTCAAGCCAGTAACAACATTCATAGTACATATCGCCCACTTTTTCGCTGTAGGCTTCCGCATCTGCTTGTGAGGCGAAAATCGGGAAGGGCTCCGCACTTGCCGCTCTCATCGCTAATTCCTTGGCGCGCTCCACTGAATCGCGCATTGCTTGGTCATCGGGCTTGTCCGGTGACTTCGCCGCGCCCACAGACTGGGCTTGTTTCCGCTTCTTCATACGCCTCCCCATTCGGCAACTCCGCAAGCTTCTCCTCACGAGTCATGGCGTGGAGTGTAAGAACGACGGGATTTGGCGTCAACAAAAGATGGCCCGCGATGCGTGGGCTTAAAGAACGCAGGCTGAAGCCTGCGGCTACAATACTGGCGCATTCCCCGGCAACGACAGAGATCCTTCGACGAGCTCAGGATGACGGGCTGTGGGGGCGAGGTAGGGCACCCACCCCTGTATCCCCTCCGAGGAGGGGAACATACTGGGTAGTATCGTTAATTGATAATTTTGCTGGACATGTGTCTTGGCATTGGGTAAGGTCGGGGCGTGAGTTATGAACGGACAGGACGGTACGAAACCCTGCGGGCTTCGTACCCTACAATTCGGAGGCAGCACGCCGACAGAGCGGCGTGGCTACAAGGAACTTCGGTCCGCCTTCGCAAGACTGCTACGGCGCGACTCGCTGCTGTGCGCAGCTCGGTGGAGCGGCCCCGTGATGGCTGGCGCCAAACGGGGTCTACGGGCAAAGCCCTTCGAGGGCCCCTATACGTTTCTGCGAAACGAGCCCATTTTATTTTCGCGTTATTCTCGATGTATCATATGTATTTACAGGAACTTATGCCGTTTGCAGTTGGGTTTGCAAATGGGTTCGTTCTGGAAAAACGAACCCATTTTTGGAGGGTTGTGAGGGCGGTTTCGTCAAATTCGGCTGCATCTGGATCGGCTCGGACCGCGGTCAACGCCTGCGGCTACAGCCAGACGAGAAGGGGTTGGTTATCGCTGCGCTCGGTTGGCTCCGCTCAGTCCCCTGAGCTACGCCCTTCGGGCGTCGACAAGACGCGACGCCTTTTGCTGCGGGAATACGACGTGCAGCGTCTCGTCCGACTCGGCTCCGGTGCTACCCCCGCACCTCGAAACTGCGAAACGAATCCCCCAGTTAACCACCAAATTTGCAAGTACTTAGGCGGGCGGCTCTCCGAAAGTGGCCGGGTTCGTTTGGAGAGAAATGAAGGCTCGGTTGGGACGCTGTCGAGGCGCTTGCTCGACTGGCCGACTGCGGATACTGTCCCGTTTGTGGACAGCATTGCGCATGGATTGACGGGGGCGGTGATCGGGTACTGCGGGTTTCGGCAGCGCGGCGGAAATGAAGGGGGGCGGGCGGCGCTGTGGACATGCATCGCGGCGGCGGAATTCCCGGACATCGACGTCGTGTTGGGTTTTTGGGGAAGGGACACGTTTTTTCGCTTCCATCGAAGTTTCACCCATTCGACGGTCATGCTGCCGGTTTGGGCGGCGCTGATTGCCTGGATGTTTTGGGAGTTGTCAGGTCGAAAGAACTTTCGGTTGTTGTGGTGGGCGGCGGTGGCGGGGCTTGCCTCACACTTGGTACTCGACTGGCTGACCAACTACGGGACCGAGTTATTCTGGCCGTTGAGCACGGCGCGGCTGGCATTGAGCTGGGTGTTTATCGTGGACGTGTACGTCTGGGCCATTTTGCTAATCGGAACAGTAGTAGCCGTGTGGACGCAGCGTGAGTGGGTGGCCAGGACGGCGCTCGGGGTGCTGGGTGCGTACTTTCTCTTCTGTGGCGCATCGCGGGCGTATGCGCTGCACGCGTATGAAGCGGGGGGAGTGACGGGCCGAACGGACGGGTTTCCGCAGCCGATGGATCCGCTGCATTGGACGATCGTGCGAGACGACGGGGCGGCATTGCATTGGGTCAATGGCCCGCGCAACGACACGTTTGTGCCGTTTCACGATGAGAATCTATTGCCGAAGGCGGAAGCGACAGAGGCGGTGAAACTTTTTCGCTGGTTTGCGGACTTTCCGCTGGTGGAGAAGATCGAGGAGAACGGCCACACGGTGTTGCGTTATCGCGATCTGCGGTTTCGTTCGGCGCTGCCGTGGGGAGGAATACGGGAGGGCATGTTCGTCATCGCGAAAGTCGTTTTCGACGAGCACGGGAATGTGATCGCCGCGGGATTGACGAGTGGGGAACAGTGAGTCGCCGCGTTTACCGCGCGATTCCGGACCTGCCGGCGAGTGACGTGTAATGCCGGCTCGGGGTGGCCATGAATGACTCGTTGTCGATGGCGAGGATCACGGGCAGCGTCACGGACACACCGGGCTTCAAGATGCTGGCATTTAACAGGCCATGGGCGGCCCAGGGGGTTCGCCAGGAGCCGTTCCGCAATATGGCGTTGAACGTCCACAAGCCGGTAATCTTGTTGTAGGACGGTTTGCTGAACCGGTTCAGGCCGTTGAGGCCCCGTCCCTTGCTGTCCAGGGTAAAGGATGTTTGCGCGCCGCCGATGTTCAACGTCACGAGCTTGCCAGTGAAATTGTAATTGGGCGGCAGGGCGAAAGTGCCCTTGACGGTACAGTTGTCGGCGTTGGTCCGAGCGAAGTTCAAAGTTCCTTGCAGCCGGCTGGTGTTCAGCAGGCAAGCGATTGATACCGTCAGGCTGGCGTTGGTTGAATAGATCCCGTCATCGACAGTAACGGTCGCGGTATAAGGCCCGCAATCGGCGTAGACGTGGGACGATGTACTACTCGTGAATCGAGTGCTGCTGTCTCCATCCCCGAATGTCCAGACATAGTACAGAGTTCTGCCGTCCGAATCCACAGCGCTGACGGTAAACACGTTTGTCTCGCCAGCCACCGCGACAGCCAGGCTGTCAATTTGAATCACCGCATTGGTCACGGTTGGATTCGAGGTAAGGCGCATCGTGTTCGGCACACTACCCGAAGACACGGTGATGGCGGTTGATTCCGAATCAGTGAGTATCCCGTCGGAGACCACAAAAGTGATATTGTAAGTGCCTGTCTGGCTGACGCTGGGTGTCCACGAGAACGCGCCGGTGGCGGCGTTTAAACTTGCGCCACTGGGCAGCGAAGTCGCCGAGTAGGTGAGGTTGGTATTGTCGGGATCAGACGCGGAGAGGGTGAAGTTGAGTGACTGGCCTGAGCCGACCACCTGGCTACCGGTGGGGGTGAACACCGGCGGCTGGTCGCCGGATTGGTAGAGGGCCTGGACTTGCGCCACGGTGAGCGTGCGCGCGAAGATCATCATGTCGTCAATGACCCCGTTGAAGTAATCGGCCCCTTCGGTTCCGTCGCTTCCGATCCGACTGAAGGGGTTGGAGTTCATAACCATGTTTCCGCCCCAGTAGGCGCTTCCCAGATAGACGCCGTTGACATAGACCAGAATGGTGGAATTGTCGTCGACGACCGCCACATGGTACCAGTTGCCATTTTGGATGGTGCCAGTGTCAAAGGTTGCCCCTTGCCAACCGGCGGTGGTTTGCCCTTGCACGAACACGCTGTTGTTGTAAATGAAGAACCGGAATCCGCTTGATTGATAGATGGATCGCACGGAGATAAAGGCGCCTGCTCCCGCAGCGTTGCGCGGGTAGAGCCAGGCGGCCACAGTAAAATTGTTGGTGAGGTTGATCTGGCTGCCGTCGAGACTCACGGAATCGTTCACCCCGTCGAAGCTCAACCCGTTTCCAATCTTGCCGGACACCCAACCGGAGTTGGTGGTGAAGTTGAAGCCGGTCAGCGTGCCGTCATTCGTGCCGGCGGAATCGGCGGCGATCGTACCCGCGGATTCGTCAAATCTCCAATGCGACAATAACCCATCGAACAGCGTGCCGAGGACGGTGATTGTGGTGGTGATGGAATTGCTGGCCCCGAGGCTGTCGGTGGCGACGAAAGTGGCCGTGTACGGCCCCGAGACGCCGGCACCTGGCGTCCACGAAAACGTTTGTGTGTTAGGATCGAAGGTGGCGCCGGGCGGTAGCGTGGTGGCCGAGAATGTGATGGGATCGTGTTCAGCGTCCGTCGCTGACATGATGATTTGCAGCGGTTGTCCCGCGACGACGCTTTCTGTGGGAAGCGGGTCGATGACGGGAGCGGTGTTCGTGATGCCGACGAGATTCGATCTGACGGCACTGAGCAACACGAGAGGATCCGAGTCATTCGAGCGGAAAACGACGGGTTCCTCTGTTAGCGCGATGATGTTGTTCGTGCGTCCGTAGATGTCAGTGGCCCGCGCCAGCCCGTTAGTCTGCAGGGGCACGGTCTGGCCTTCGAGCGCCCAAGCGATCACCAGCGAGGTGTTATTGGTCAACTGCCAGGCGTACAAGAATACATTTGTGCCGGGCGTGAGGTAATTAACCAGCGTTGCGCCGTTCAACCAATAGCAGGTCATCAGGAATGCGGTCGTCTTGGGATGCGGCCCGCGGAAGCCGACGTCCCAGCCGCACAATTCAAAGTTTGGATTCGACAGATCCTCGGCGAGAGGGAGGACATGCGGAATAATGCAGGAGATACCCGCCGCCCGGTACATCGCCGTCGTCTTGATCGCCCGGCACATTCCGCGA
>JBGOTY010000045.1:0-14837 GCA_041476745.1 Verrucomicrobiia bacterium
GCGTTTTGCGTGACGCGTTTCCAGACGCTCATCACGTCGCCGCAGGTCGTGTCGACGAGCTGGCAGCCTTTCGCCTTCAACTTCTCCATCGTGGCCACTTCCGCGCCGAATGCGGGGATGATCACCACGTCGTCTTCCTTGAGGTCATCGATGCTCGCGCTCTTGATCGGGCCCGAGAGAAACTTGATGCTCATCGCGACGAGTTGCTCGTTGACCTCGGGATTGTGGATGATCTCGCCGAGAATGTAGATCGGCTGGTTGGGGAACACCTTCCGCGCCGCGTACGCCAGGTCGATGGCCCGCTCCACGCCGTAGCAGAACCCGAATTCCTTGGCCAGTCGGACCTTGAGCCCGCTCGCCTCCAGTTCGCCGCCGCGCTGACGCAGCTTTTCGACGATCTGGCTGCGATAATGCAGCTCCACCTCTTCGCGGACGGCCTCCATAATGTCGGGCCGACGCAGGTTAACACGCTTCGGTTTAGGCACTTCGGCGACGATTGGCATACTCATTCACTACCTTTCTACCGCATAAAGTGACACATTTCAATCAAAACTCCCCATTCATCCCCTTGTAGCCACGCCGCTCTGTCGGCGTGCCGCCTCCGTAATTGCGTGAAGACCGTGTGCTCCGGTGGCACAGGCGTCCCTGCCTGTGGCCGTGCCGTCTCCGAATTGTAGGGCGACCGGCCCGGTCGCCGACGTGCTTCGCGAACCCTCAATTCTCTTCCAAACGAACCCATTTGTAATCTTCACTTTGCTTCCCTCAACACCTTGCCCCTCTGTATGTTGCAACCGTATTTGCGCACATTACAAATGGGTTCGTTTCGCAGAAAGCATGTTTTTCGCGGCCCTTCTCTCGCGTAGTGGCGCGGACGTCTCGCCCGCGGCCTTTGTCTGCTGTGCTCTGTTGTGCGAGGGTCTCCTGACCCCGCACTCCTCTCCGATTTGTAGGGCAGCCGCTCCGGTTGCCGTCGTATCTTCCCGACATTCCGCTCGCCGCTTCTCTACTTGTAGCCACGGCGCTCTGTCGCCGTGCTGTGTCCGAATTAGTAGAGCAAACCATTCGGTTTCCATGATTTAGGCCCCGCAAAACCGTCTCCGGTGGGTTCGTCTCGTCGTATGGCATGTTTCTTTCGAGTTGCGCACAGCAACGAGTCCGCCGAGGCCTTGGCGAAGGCGGACCCAAGCACTGACATCGCCATGACCGCCGCAGCCAGAGTGGTAGGGACGGCTGGCCCAGCCGTCCGCGTTTGCCCGCCTGCCGCCATCGCGCTCGCTCTCGGCCTTCGTAGCGTCTTCGCGAAGTAGGCTCTCTCGTTGCAAATGACCATACCTCGGATCATACCATTATCGGAATACGATGTCAAGAGACCAAAGCACTTGAAGAAATCCCTCGACAAAAACATTTCCGTATGATTTCATTCTCGCGTCTCACCGGTTGGCGTTCATCAGGTCGCAGTGTGGAGGCGATATGAGAACGCGAGTTATTCTTTCTGTGGCGGTAATGGTGCTACTTGGAAGCTCCTTTGCTTTAGCGCAGGGCCTTTCCGTTGGCGAACAGGTTGTGACAAACGAAACCCAACTTGCGCTTGGCCGAGCCCACGACAGCAAACCTCTACATCTTCTGTCACGGAAGTCCACAGACCATCGGCTACGATCCGCTGAATCAACGCGGTCTCGGTCGTTGCGGTCTTTTCAGCAGCGAGATCGGCGTGTTTCTCAGGAACGGCCCAATCGGAGACAAGTTTCTCGCCAGCAAGCCATACCGATTCGTGTTTCTCGACGGCTGCGAAACTGGAGGCAGTTATCTTCTGTCGGGGTTCCTAGACTTTTCGCCGGGCGGTTGGAACAACGCTTTCGGGATTCAGTCTGGCGACTACACGGCGACAGGCTCTGACCCGCAAGCATTCATGGGCTGGAAAACTCAGAAGGCGTATGCCGGTCCTCCGCCGGGCCGTCTGTTCGACACTTCGCACAGGAACTACATCAACGGGTTCTACACGAGATGGGCTGCGGGAGAGCAATTGAAGCAAGCATCTGACAATGCGTATAGCGACCTTCACGACGTATTTTTCACGAAACCGTATATCGTCGGAGTTGACACGATGCTGTTCCAATGAGGAGATCATGAAAACACTGCTTCTGCTCATCGCATTGATTGCTGCTCAGGTCAGTCGCGCAGACACGACAAATCTCGTGGAGATCTTGCCGTTTGTCGTGAAGTCCAGCCAAGCATTGGAGATCGAGGGCTTTCCACAACCGCTGACCACGAACAACGTCAGCGAGTTCAGGGTGATTCGCGGCGGTGGGCTTGTCCTCGCCCGCGTCATTGTCCGGGACCGTTGGCAGTTCGGATTCAACGCGAAGGGGAATTACATCTCGAACTTCACAGATCGAAAGCATTCGATCTCGATCGCGTACAAGGCTGAAGATCTCATCCCGCTCTTGCCGCCGGAATCCACCAACACAGTTTACAATTGTCTGACCAAGCTGGAAGCGGCGGAATTTGCGGCGAAGTATCTGAAGCGGCTGGGTTTCGATCCGAGCTTGGCGTTGTCGCCTGTGGCGAAGCAGTGGAAGTGGGATCCGAAGCAAGGCGGCAGGACGGGGCTGCTTCCGATCTTTATGGTGGACTTTCCACGCAAAGAGGATCCCGAGTCGGCTCTCTTCTTCGTCGAGGTTGACGGGTTGCACAAACGGATCAATCATTTCTCGACAATGTGAAAACGAGGGTTTGGAAGCGTTGTACTGGCACCGGCCAATCAGTTCGACCCATCACACATGAACTTCGTGCAGCTCTTCTACGGCGGATGGTCTCTTAACAAAACGCTGAAGCAGGCGGCGGACGACGCCTACACGACGGTTCATTCGAGCGACTCGTTCTTCACGAGGCCGAGCATCATCGGCTTCGAACAGTTGACATGGCAATGAAAACGATCTTCCTGGCCGTCTTCCTGACCAGTCAAATCGGATGGGCAGGCGAGTGCCTGACGACGAATGTGGTGGACATCCTGCCGTACATCGAGACGTTTGACCAAGCGCTTGAACTCGGCCTTCCGCGTCCGCTGACCACGAACCACGTCAGCAAGTTTCATGTGTTCAGCGGAGCGGGCCTCGTTGTCGCGAGTGTCACGATCCAAGACCGCTGGGCGTTTGGGTTTAACGCGACTGGTTATGTCTCGAGCTTCATTGACCGGAAGCATTCGATGACGGTCCTGTGGAAGGCTGAAGACCTCGTCCCGTTCCTGCAGCCGTCGAAGCTCACGAAGACAGAGGCTACCGCGTTGGCCGAGAAATACCTGAGGCGTCTCGGCTACTGTCCTGATCCTTCGCTACCCCCGATAGTGAAGGGGTGGAAGTGGGAGGCAAAGGGAACCAGTCAGGGCGACCCGCTTCCATTCTTCACGGTGAAGTTCCCATGGAAGGAAGAGCCGGATATCGACCGCTTCACGGTCGAGATCGACGGGCTGCGCGAGCGGGTCAACTACTTCTCGACGATGTCCAATGAGCCATGAAATGAAATAATGGAAATGGGGTCACATCCCTTCTTTCTGTAAATGGCATTCTGAATAACGTGCGGGATCGACGTCTTGTTATTTACCGGTAGCGCCATTCTTTCAGTTACTCCAGTCGCCCATCATGCCATTTTGACCAGTTACGCCTTCCGGTGGTAGGCACCCGCAGAAATCGTGTCGGATTCCAGTTGGTGGCGGCGATATACTCAATGAAGATGGAAACGAACGACTGGGATTTGTTGCGCCAGTATGCCGAACGGCACTCGGAAGAGGCGTTTGCCACGCTGGTCAGGCGTCATGTGAATTTGGTTTATTCCGTCGCGCTGCGCCGCGTGGGATCGTCGCATTTGGCCGAAGAAGTGTCCCAATCGGTCTTCACGGATTTGGCGCGAAATGCCGACAAGTTGCGGCCCGACACCGTTCTGGGCGCCTGGCTGCACAGTGTCGCGTACCGGACCGCGATCGATGTCGTGCGCGGGGAATCACGGAGACAGTTTCGGGAACAGAAAGCGACGGAGATGGCTGCCATGGAATCAATGTCTTCCGACTGGTCGCTCATTGAAGGTCTGTTGGACGAGGGGATGGACACGTTGGAAGAGACGGACCGCAGCGCCATTGTCCTTCGCTACTTCGAGAACAAATCCCTGCGCGAGGTCGGCGCGACGCTGGGCACATCCGACGATGCTGCGCAAAAACGCGTGAGCCGCGCCGTCGAACGCCTCCGCGAATTCTTTGCCAAACGCGGCATCACCGTCGGCGCGAGCGGGCTCGTCGTCGTGATCTCCGCCAATGCCGTCCAGGCCGCCCCGGCCGGTCTGGCCGCCGCAATTTCATCCGCCGCAGCAATTGCCGGAACAACCGTCGCCGCCACAACAACCGCAACCATCACCAAGGCCATCGCCATGACCACACTCCAAAAAACCCTAATTATCGCCACCGTTGCTGTCACTGCCGGCGCAGGATTCTATGAAGCGCACCAGGCTTCAACCCTGCGCGAGCAGGTCCAAACATTCCAGGAACAGATTCAAACCTTGCAACAACAGCAAGCGCCGCTCAACGAGCAAATCCAGCAGTTACAACACGAGCGCGATGCCGCAACCAAGGAGTTGGCCGTCCTGCAGGGGGAAAACCAACAATGGAAGTCCAGTCAGAAGACGGCCCCACTGTCAGAATCGCGGGGTGAAGCGGGAGGGCGCCCTGAACAATCGATTTCGACTGGGGACGGAAGCAATTCGCCGTCCACGGGCATGGCCAAATTGATGGGTGACCCGAAGATGAAAGAATACATTCATCAGGTGCAGTTGAAAATGATCAAGGAACGATACGCTCCCTTGTTCACCGAGCTGGCTCTCACGCCTGACGACGTGGAAAAATTCACTCAATTGGTTGGCGATAAATGGTTGAAAGCTTCCGACATAGGTTCAACGCTTGTGTCAGGAAAGTCAGACCCTGCGGCAACGCCGCAAGCCATGGCGAAGGCCTATGACGAGAACAACGATCAATTGCAATCCCTGTTGGGCCCGGCGGGTTACGCGCGCTACACGGACTTTAATCAGGAAGTACCCGCCCGAACCACGGTCAAGATGTTGAACGACCAATTGGGCAATAGCCCGTTGACCGATGATCAAAGCACCCGCTTGATCGATATCGTCAAAGCCGAACCCTACACCGCCACGCACGGTATCGACGGCGAACTGGACGCGGCTTTCTTCGGCTCACAGGAGGATATTGACAAACATTTTCAGCAGGTGACGGAGAGCAACCAGCGCATTTTGGATCAAGCCGCCAGTTTTCTGACCCCGCAACAGTTGGCGGCCCTGGCTACGTTGCAGAGCAATAGCATAACAGCGCAAAAACTCCAGGGCGCGGCGTTGACTCAGAAACACTGATCACGAACGTCGCCGCGCTTTGAAGGCCCGCCAGAGCGCCAGCGCCGGCAGTAGCAAGAAGACCCAACTCGCCCGGTAAATGTAGCGCATCACCGCCGGTGCACTTCGAAGGAAGGGATTGTTCTGGATGAAGGCATTAGCCGCCGCATCATTGGCGTGCCGTGCCAGCGCCAAACCACCGCGCGCAAACTCGTGGGCGAACGCCGCCCCGCCCAGCGCCGCCGTCCAGCCGACTGCGCAACCGCCGCCGTAGGCCAGCAGACCCATTGCCAATCCTCCGCTCAGCGCCCAGACGCCGAAGCTAAATCCTCCGCCAAGCGACAGCAGTCCCATGGCAAGTCCCCCGCCCAGCGTTACTCCTCCAACAGCGAATCCGCCGCCTAAGCTGATGGGAGCCACCGCCCACATGCAGCCAATTGCGAACAGCGCGCCGTACGCGATGTCGCCCACGGCGATCCATCCTCTGGCAGGGAGTATCTTGCCGTTTTGCCCACAAAACAACCGGACATGAATGAGCGGAAGTCCCAGCAGCGTCCAACGGCTGCGATACTCCAACGGTCGGAAGGACACGCTAAATGGCCAGCACACTGCCGGTAAGGGAGGCGTTGTCCCCGGCGGCAGCTTCGCCGCTTCCTCCGCACGGATGCGTTGCTGGTTGCGATTGCCCCAAAAAACGAGCACCATGAGTACGATGCAATATCCCAATAGCGTGCCAATGAATGCGGTTGCGATCAGGACCGGGTGCGTCTTCCACCAAAAGAAGGCCAGCAAGACGAGTCCGAGCATGGCGAGCCAAAAAGCTCCCACAAGCACCACGATTTTCCGCACCATCTGGATCATGAGCTGCCGTTCGCGCGCCGACCGCGTGTTCTCGATGCTCATCTTCGCGCCGAACCAGCCTCCCAGTATCCCAATGATCGGCCCGAGAATCGCACCCGCGATCCCAATGGACGCGGCGGCCTTCGCAGCGCCTCCAACTGCTGTCGCACCCACGACCGCTGCCTTGGTCGAAGTCGCCATCACCGGCAGCGCCGCCAACACTCCCAGCGTGAACGCCCGGCCGGGTGTCGTTTGCCGCAACGCGCCTTCCACGAACGCCGTGACTTTCTCCGTCAGCATCGTTCGCCCCCGCGAGAGCCGTTGTTTCACCGCGTCCTCACTCAACTCTAACGCTTCGGCGACTTCAGCGACGGATTGCTGCTGACGGTAGAACAACACCAGCGGCTCGCGATACGTCGGCGGCAATTCACCCAGCGAACGCCACAGAATCGCTTCCTCTTCCTTGCTGATGACGTGGTCGCGCGGTGTGGGTGTATCCGCAGAAACCTCCGCGCCTGAATCCAATGCTTCGGCATTCGCCGTGGGGGTGCGCCGCTGTTGGCGGAAGGAATTAACGGTGGCGTTGCGCGCGATGCTGCACAGCCACGATTTGAGTTTGGCCGGCTCGCGGAGACTGCGCAGTTGACACCACGCGGTGATAAAGGTCACTTGCGCCAGGTCTTCGCTGGCTTGGAAATTGCCGCAGGCGCTATACGTCAATGCGCAGATGAGCGACTGGTACCGTTCCACGATCCGCCCAAACGCCTCGCGGTCGCCCTCGCGCGAGAGTTCGACCAGCCGCACATCATCCAGTGGTTCGGTTGCCACAATGGTTCTCATGTCACCGGATACGACGTTCACCCTACGAAAAGGTGACAGGAAAAACGAGCCGCTTCTACCGGGAAACAAGCGAGATCAAAGGGGGTGGGGCGAACCCGTGTATTTGGCGATCAGCTGTAGCGCCTTTGCCACGGTGTCTAATCCCCCACAGATTCCTTCGGATCCGCGTCCATGGCGATGAATCTTGCATATGCGGTAATCGCTTGTAAATACGATGGATACGAAATAACTGTTGCAACTCTGCTGGCATTTGGCATGTGGGATGTTACACGAGAACCAAGTCACGGTTTGGAGGCCGGTTGTAGAGGTGTCCTTGGCAGGTTGTACGGTCTCCACCAAGCTGTTTGCTCTCTTGCGAGGGGGGCATGGCTGACTGCTAAAAAGTGATCATAGGAAAGAGATCAAGGCAAGCTACCGTAAAGAGAACGTTGCAGGATTGTAATGATTTATCCTTGGGTTTTTGTTGACTTTTTAGCGGTCGTCGGTATAGGATGTTGGTTAGCGAGTTGGAGAATAGGGAACGGAACGGCGAGTGGTTATGCAGTGGCATTCTTTGTTAACACGCATGGAAGGCCAGCCTACCATTCAGGGTTCCACAAAAAATCAAAAAAGGCGAGGGGTCTACATGAGAAGCTTAACAAAAATCACCTGTGGCATTGCTGCCATGACGTTGTTGGCGATCAACGTCCACGCAGCTGGTATCAACCCGAGCGACGTTGTCGTCGTTCGTATCGGCGATGGTGGCGCGGCGTTGAGCGGGAATACCGCCCCCGTGTTTCTGGACGAATACACCCAGAGTGGCGCTTTCGTTCAATCGATCGCGATGCCGACGAGTCAGGTTGGCGGAAGCTTGGCGTTGACCATGGGCGGCTCCGCTACGGCTGAGGGCGATCTGACGATTTCCCCGGACGGTGCGTGGCTGGCACTGACTGGTTTTAATTTCGGCACGGGCGTGATCAGCCCTGGGACTACCAATTCTTCGGTAGTAGCCCGCAGCGTTGGCCTCGTCGCCACCGTCGATGGGTCCGTTGACACCACAACGGGGTTGACCAGCCAGGGCCCCTCCGACCCGCGTAGCGCAATCACCTCGGATGGCAATAGCATCTGGCAGGCGAACGGCACTAGCGGCTTGGTCTACACAACGGTCGGCACTGTCGGCCCCGAGACACGGATTGTCACCCCCGGGGGGTCGGTGCCGAGCAATGATCGCCGGGTTAACATCTTTAACGGTCAACTCTATATGGGCGACGCGTCGCTTACTGGGTTTCGGATCTCCACAGTTGGCAGTGGTACGCCGACGACCGCCGGCCAGACACTCGTGAACCTGCCGGGGTATCCCATCTCCGGCGCCGGCAACGGCGCGCAGCCGTATTCGTTCCTGTTTCTTGGGAACGTGCTGTATGTGGCCGATGCGTCCTTCGCGTTTGCCCCGACGAATTTCGACGGCATCGCGAAATTCTCGCTGGTTGGCGGCGTTTGGACGAACAACGGCTTTATCAACGTCGGCGGCTTTGGTGGCAGCAACAATGTGAGCGGGCTCTCCGGGTATACGGACGGCAGTGGTAATGCGCACTTGTTCTTCACGGCGGGCGGAGGCTTTAATGCTGCGGGGCCAGGAGTCACGCAGACGAACCTTGACCTTTTCGTGGACTCGGGCGGCTACAACGCAGCCCCGGTCGGAAGCATCACGACACTTACATCGGCGGGCGCCAACGAAGTGTTCCGCGGTGTCGTTGTTCTACCTGAACCCTCCACGGTCGCACTGGTGGGTACGGGACTGCTCGGTCTGTTGACGATTCGCCGCCGTCGGCGTTCGTAAAGCTGCAGACCTGGATTCGTTTCTTCACGGGCCGCTCCGGTAACGGAGCGGCCCGTTTCATTTTGCCACGTAAGGTTGATCGAGTGGTACAATCCAGCCACTATCTATTGGCTCTCTTGTCGGTGCCGCAACTTGATGAGGCTGGCGCGACTGCCGGCGGTGGTTGCGGTTCTGGTTTGCCTTGCGTGGTCGGACGGGGCGGCGCGTGAAGTGCCCATCACGATTCTTCACACCTGTGACCTGCACGGAAACGTGTGGCCCACGGAAAGCTATGAACGGAAGACGAATGTGGCTGGCATCGCGCGTTGTGCCACCGCGTAGAACAGCATCGACAGGAGGACCACCAGCAGTTTGGACAGGTACGGCAAATCGTTGGCTGTGCGCACTTGTCTCGTTTGGGTCGTTCCCATCCCTCACTGACTTGCCCGCAGCCGTGCCAGGGCGTTTTGTGCCGCGGTCAAATCAGGCTTGAGCCTCAGTGCCATCTCGTATTGCTCCATTGACTCCCGCACTTTGCCCTGCCGCTCGAAGGCCCTTCCGAGGTCATTGTGCGCCTCGGCAAAATCGGGATTGATCCGCAGGGCCATCTCGTATTGCTCGATGGCCTCCGCCACCCGATCCAACTTCTCCAGGGCGACCCCCAGATCGTCGTGCAGCAAGGGGGAGTCGGGATCGACCCGCAACGCTTGCTGGTAATGAGAAAAGGCCTCCGGCACCCTGCCTAGTTGGAAGAGGGCGTTTCCGAGGTTGATGTGCGCGTCGGCATAATCAGGATTGACCCGCACCGCCTGCTCGAGGTGTGGGACCGCCTCTTGTGTCCTGCCCAGTTGCAGCAGAGCCAGTGCAAGATTGTTGTGGGCGTCGGCGGAATCCGGATTGATTCGCAGCGCCTGCTCGAAGTATCCGACCGCGGCGTCCGGGTTACCGGCCCACTCCATGTTCAGCCCCAGGTTGGCGTAGGCCATCCAGGCGGTTGGATTCTTCGCCACGTTATCTCGCCAGAGTCTTTCATCGGCAGCATATATGCCAGCGCGCTGCCAACTTGCCGTTCCCAGCACCGTCAGCACCAGCACGGCGGCGACGACTCCCAAATGACGATTCCGGCGGTACGCTTGGTCCCCGGCGGCGACCGCCAGGGCAATGGCGCCGACGATGGAGTAATACTGCCAGTGATCGGCGACCAGCGAGTAGCGATACAGGGCTTGATCGAAGAATCCCAACACCGGGAAAAGCATCACGACATAATATCCCAGCCCGAATAACAGCGGACGTCCCCACGTCCTTCGCTTCCGCCACAAAACAAGGAAACAAACGACCAGCAGTGCGCCCGGCACGTAAGAAATCCAGCGCGAGGCATCGATCTGCCACTTCGGATAGATCACCGTCAGGTTCAGCGGCAGGAACGCCTTGTATAGGTAAAACCAGGGGATCCACCCGGCCGCGGCCAAGCGAGCAAAAAAGCTGTCACTCCGAACCAGACTGCCTTGTAGCACCTGATGGTACTGAAACCAGATGGTCACCAATCCCAACACCAGGGACAGGACAAAGAACGGCACGCTGCACAGCATGTCCTTCCACCGTATCCGGCCACGCAGCCACCAGACGCAACCCAGCAGTACCAATGGCAGCATCACGACCGCCGACTTGCTGAGCAACGCCAACAGAAACGCCGCCAACGAAAAACCGTACCACCGTAATCGGTCCTCTTCGCAAAACCGCAAGTACAGAAGAATCGCCACCGCGTAGAACAGCATCGACAACGTGTTCTTCTGTTCGCTGATCCAGGCCACTGTAGCCACGTTCACCGGGTGAACCGCAAACACCAGTCCCGCCAGCCACGCTCCCGGAATCTTCAGTCGGCGCAGAATCATCCACACCAGGACGGCGTTGGCGGCGTGCAACAGTACGTTGACCACGTGATACCCCGTGGCATTGTCACCCCAAATCCGCCACTCCAGCCACCACAAGCTTCCTGTCAACGGATAATAATCCGGCGCATCCGTCGTAAACCAGAGCCGGTAGAGTCCGTCACTGGTTTTGATGATTGGGTTGTTGGTGATCAGGGCATCATCGTCCCAGATGAACCCGCCGCGCAGAGCGGGGACGTACGCGATGAAGGTGAGAACCACCAGCAGGATGGCCAGGGTTGGAAGACCGGCACCCCCCTGCACTTGCTTCATTTTGGGTTTCTCCATCTCTCGGTATTCTTCGACCGAGTGTATCCGCCGGCCGTCTGCCTGACAAGAGCGCCAAACCACTCGATCCAGATGAGACCCGCGCCATCCACCTTTTCAGTGAGTGACTCTTGCCCTCTTCTTGAACGATCTGCTTTTTTTGTTCTTGCATTACCACCAGAAATCACGGTAAAAATATCATTGACTATAGCGAGGCACCACCGGACGCAGGGGGGTGACTATGACAACCGACTACACTTTTCGGAGTCTGAAAGTGAGAAGGAGAATGGACATGGACAAGGCAGGTGCGGCGAGGTTTCGAAATAAGGCGCCCGCCTTCACACTCATCGAGTTGCTGGTGGTCATTGCCATCATCGGCATTTTGGCGGCGATCTTGTTGCCGGCGCTGAACAAGGCGAGACAGAAGGCCAACCAAGCCAATTGCCTGGGCAATATGCACCAATGGGGATTGGCGCTGAACATGTACAACGATGACTGGGAAGAGTACTATCCCTATGTTGGCGACGCTGCTGGTGTCTGCGATCCGGCCAACTACTCGGCTTGGTTTAATGTTCTTCCTCCCTACATGGGGCAAAAGACCTTGTGCGTTTTGTATACCGCCGGCACTCCGCCCACGCCGCGCACTTCAAGGAGTGTTTTTATATGCCCCAGTGCGACGAACATAACCGTGAACCCCAGCACCGGCAGTCCATATTTCTGTTATGCGCTCAATTTGTGCACCCATAAATCAGGCGCCACTCGCACTATATTCAAGCGCGACCGGATGGTAGCTCCTGTGACCACGATTACCTTTTGCGAGGAAGTTGAAGACAACTTCAGTGAGACAAGCGGCAAGTACGTTGGAGCAAAACACAACGGTGGCGGAAATTTCGCTTTTGGTGATGGTCATGCCGAGTGGCTCCCCTTTATCAAGTACTGCAGGAAAGGCAACCTGGGATGCAGCGGCTTTGGCAGCACCATCGATTGGTTTGACTCGTCGGCCGCTGGCGACTGGAACGCCCAAGTCGAATATCACTGGTGGTTTTTCAAGGGCGCTGCGGTGTCGGACTTCTGATGCGGATCACACAAGGGCGAGACGCAATGCTACGGAAATGTAACCCATCGACCGGGTCAGCGTCACAAAGAAACGGGATGGTGTTTTTGGCGCACGGCGTGCTCTCGCGTAAACATTGAGTTTTTAAAGAATTTTCAAGATCAACAACTGTAACGACCGCGGGGAGAGGATGAGGGAAAAATGAAGAAGATTCTAGCTCTGGTTGGGGTGCTGACGACATTGGCGCTGGGAACAAACGCACTCGCAGCTTTCACAAATTTTTCGTCGGGCAACATCGTCATCTTCCGTGTTGGCGACGGGACGCAGGCTCTGACAAATACCCAAAATACGGTCTTTCTGGATGAATACAAGACCAATGGCACGTATGTCCAATCGCTGATGATGCCCACCAATTATTTTGGGGCCAACGCCCCACTGATTTCCTTCGGCTCGGGGTTTGCGCAAGGCGAGATGACCCTGTCCCAAGATGGCCGGTTCCTTCTCGTCCCGGGTTTCGGGGCGACACTCGGACAGAACACGAACTTCAGTCTCCCATCCGTGTTTGCAACGAACCAGGTCCCGCGTGTCGTGGGGTTGGTGGACGGGCAGGGCAACATCAACACGACGACGGCCCAGACCAACGCCTTCGAAAACACCGAGGAAATCCGCAGCGCGGCAAGCACCGATGGCACCAATATTTGGTTCAGTGGTGACTCCACCGGCATTAAAGCCACCACGGTGGGATCGGCGCTCGCAACGCAGGTCGAAAAGACGGTGACCAACGTCCGCTATATCAACATCTACTCCAATCAACTTTACTTAACCTCCGCCACCGGCATCCGCGATACGACGAACATTCCCTTGCCGGCCATTACGAATGGCCTGGTTGCGAATCTTCCCGGGACATTAACCAACGGTACCGCACCGTTTGGCTTCGCCTTGTTCAATTTGAAGGGTGGGTCCACGCCCGACACGCTCTACGTGAATGAGGGCACTATCTCCTATCCCGGCGAAGGTAACGGCGTAGTGTTGAAGTATTCGTCGGTCGGGGGCAACTGGGTTAACAATGGGTCCCTGGGCTGTGGAAATGCCTACGGGCTGACGGGCGTGATGAACGTCCAAGGCGGTCAAACGAATGTTACGCTGTTCATCACGAGCGGTGGCACGGCCAGCGCGGCCGGCGCGAACACCGGAGTGGCAAAACTGACCATCGGCGTTGACTCAAGTGGCTATAACGCCGACCCCGGCCCTGGCGGCGATCTGTATGGAAACACTGTGTCTCTCACCCCGGGCGGGGTGGCGGCTGGCAGCGTTAATATTCGTGGCATTGCGATGGCGCCGAATGGAAATCAGCCGCTAACCAACAAGGCTGCGTTAAACAACATAGCTCAGGTCGGGCCGCCATATGGGATTGCTACCGTCGGGAACTTCGGCGGCGCGAGCACGTTCTTTCCGTCAAACTTTGTCTACTCGGAGGCCAATTTTGGCACGGCCAATCTTAATTTTTCGTATACAGGACTACCCTCCTGGTTGACGGCTTCGCCCGCCAGCGGGACGATCGTTCCCGGTGGAAGCATCACGGTCAACTTTTCGGTTAATGGCAACGTCACCAATCTCCCCGCCGGAACGGCCAGCGGTTTCGTCACCTTCCGTCCGGGCACCACCATCTTCCGACCGTGGAGCATCCAGGTCAATGCGTTCACCCTCACACCCAGTACCAACTTCACCGCAAGCGGCCCGGTCGGCGGATCGTTTACCCCGCCCAGCCAGGTCTACGTGCTCTCCAACGCGACCAGTGGGACGCTGAGCTGGACCGTGAACACGGCGGTCCCTTGGAGCAGCCTCAGCGCCACGGCGGGCAGTTTGGGCGGTGCTGGATCCACGAACATCACCTACTCATTTAATAACACCGCCAACAGCTTGACACCCGGCCAATACCTCGACTCAATCACATTCTCGAACGCCACCGGTGTCGCCGTGCTTAACACGATCACTGTCACTCTGCAGGTCGGATTCGGGATCTTCGATGATTACAGCACGTACAACCAGAACGCCAACCTCGCCGGTCAAAATGGTTGGCTCGGCGGACCTAACGCCGGCCAAACCCCGTATCAGGTCGCCAACGGCGTGCTAAACGTTATGGGTCCCGGTGGCCTCGTCTGTACCACTGGAGAGGAACCCGTCAAGGACTGGGGCACCACCACCATTACTACAAACAACACGCCAGGCGGATTCGTCTATGCGGGCATGTTGATTACTGTCAGCAACGCGGTCGTCTCCGCGTCCCCGCCGTTCGCCTTCGAGGTGGAGAACGGGGTGAAGCAAGCTTTCCCCGTCACGTTCGAGTTTGACGCCGGCACCGCGATCGCCAGCGGCGGGGGATACGTGTGGGCCGCCCGCAAAAGTACCGGAGCTACGTGGACTATCGGCACAAACACTGTGCGCACCTACGGCGTGCAGTATATGGTGATTGACGTTGGTGACCTTGCCAATTCCAACTGCTGGATTTTTGTCAACCCATCCGATGGTAACCCCAACGATCTGTTCGCCATGACCGCGGACGCTCACGACCCTCCCAGCTCGGGCGGTGTCGGTCAGGATGCCCAAGGTGCGGAGGGGGCCGGGGGCTGGATCTGGGGCCAATTCGGTGCTCAAGGGACCTGCCAGCCAGGCTTCACCGTTTCCAAATTCGCCATGTCGACCAACTATACGGATGTGTACAACTTCC